>NZ_WKFA01000025.1:0-70085 GCF_021605325.1 Pseudomonas sp. PA-7-1E | reverse complement strand
ACACACCGGCCTATGCAGGGCTTGGCCAAGAGCAACGCTTGGCAATGTTTGCCAAGGCGGGCCAAGGGTTGCCGGTTGGGCGGGTAGGGCAGGCTGAAGAAGTGGCGGCGGGGTATGTACTGGCCATGGAAAATGGCTTTATGACCGGTGCGGTGGTTGATATCGACGGTGGCGGCCTGTTGTAAATACATGGTCCAAGTGGGAGGGAGCAGATCCCTCCCACGTTGAAGGCGTCAGGCCTTGAGCGTGCGCGTCATCCGCAATGCAAGAACACTGCCGCCCACAATCACCGCCGCCAGCAGGTACAACGCCACATCCGTAGACCCGGTGGCATCCTTCACAAAACCCACGATATACGGGCTGAGAAAACCCGCCATCTGCCCCATGGAGTTGATCAACGCCAAGCCACCCGCCGCCGCACCCGCGCTGAGCATGGCGGTGGGCACCGGCCAGAACATCGGCAGGCCGGTCAGGGCGCCCATGGTGGCGATGGTCAGGCCGAGAATCGCGATAGCGGGCGTAGTGGCGAAGTTAACGGCGATCACCAGGCCGATGGCGCCCATCAACATCGGCACCACCAAATGCCAGCGGCGCTCCTTGCGCAGGTCGGCGGAGCGGCCCACCAGCAACATGAACACCGCCGCCAACAGATACGGGATCGCGCTGAGCCAGCCAATCACCAGGTTGTCGCTGAAGCCCATGTTCTTGATGATCGACGGCAGCCAGAAGTTGATCGCATACACCCCACTCTGGATGCAGAAGTAGATCAGACCGAATGCCCAGATCGCCGGGTTCTTGAACACTTCGGCCAGGGAGTCGCTGGTGGTTTTCGGCTTGTTAGCCAGGTCTGTGGCCTGGTCCGCTTCCAGTACCGCACGCTCATGGGGCTTGAGCCACTTGGCGTTGGCGAAGCTGTCACTGAGCAGGAAGTAGGCGAGGGCGCCGAGGACCACGGTCGGGATGCCTTGCAGCAGGAACATCCACTGCCAGCCCGCCAAGCCACCTTGGCCTGCGGCAAAGTGATTCAGAATCCAGCCGGAAAACGGGCTGCCGAGCAAACCGGACACCGGGATCGCCGACATGAACAGTGCCATGATTCGCCCACGGCGGAAGGTCGGAAACCACTGCGAAAGGTACAACACCACGCCGGGGAAGAAGCCCGCTTCAGCGGCACCGGTAAACAGGCGCAGGGTGTAGAAATGCGTGGGCGTGGTCACAAACAGCAGGCATGTGGAGAGCGTACCCCACACGATCATCATCAATGCGATCCAGCGCCGCGGGCCAAACCGGGTCAGCGCCAGGTTGCTCGGCACGCCGCATAGCACGTAGCCGATAAAGAAAATCCCGGCTCCCAGGCCGTATACAGTTTCACTGAATTTCAACGCGTCGAGCATCTGCAGCTTGGCAAAGCCAACGTTTACCCGGTCGAGGTAATTGAACAGATAGCAGATAAAAATGAAGGGGATCAGGCGCAGGGTAATGCGCTTGTAGATGGCGTTTTTATCGTCATCGCTGGCCAGTGCGGCAGTGGCGCTCTGTGACATGGGATTCTCTCTTTATTATGATTTTTCGCGGTGCGAGGGTAACGTTGACCGCCCTGACAGTCTCGGTGACGTGAAGGGCAACTGTCTTTGTGCCGGCGCACAGTCAAGCCATCTTTGCGCTGTGCTGGTGAACAACCTTTTTCAGGAAATTAGCCCCATGTTCGAGCTGGATCATGCCCTGGCGCAGGAGATTGTCGATCGCACCATGGCAATCCTGCCCCATAACGTCAATGTCATGGACAGCCAGGGCTTGATCCTGGGCAGCGGCGAGCCGGAGCGTATCAATACCCGCCATGAAGGTGCCCAGCTAGTGTTGGCCAATGGGCGGGTGGTGGAAATCGACGGGCAGACCGCCAAGCATCTCAAGGGTGTGCAACCAGGCATCAACCTGCCGCTGCTGCATGATCAGCGCCTGATTGGCGTACTGGGTATCACCGGCGAGCCGGATGGGTTACGCACCTATGCCGAACTGGTGCGCATGACCGCTGAAATGCTGGTCAGCCAACGCCATCAGCAAGCCGAACAACAATGGCGGCGCCAGCGTTGCGATGATCTGCTGGCCCTGCTGTTGGCCGACAGCGGCGACTCCCCGCGCCTGGTGGACGAAGCCCAGCAACTGGGGCTCAAGCCACAACTGGCGCGCACGCCGTACCTGTTTGAACTGGGCCCGGGCCAAACGGCGGAGGCCCTGAGCGCATGGCTCGCCAGCCGCTACCCCGACAGTTGGTGCGTCAGCTCTGCGCAGTTTTCCTTGCTGTGGTGCCGACCTGCTGCGGTGCAGGTCGATAACCCCCGCTTGCTGGAAAAGCTCGACGGCCTGGGTTGGAACGTCCTGCGCGTGGCCATCGGCGGGCAAGCGGAGGGCTTGGCGGGGCTGCGCCGCTGTTACCGCCGGGTAGGGGATCTGCTTGCTTATGGCCGCGACATCCTGCCGCAATCACGCCTGTTGACCCTCAACCGTTATCGCCTCCCGGTAATGCTTTGGCGTCATCGCAACGACGACGCCCTGGACGAATTGCTCAACCCGTTGCGCAAGGTGTTGGCCAAGGACAGCAACGGGCAACTGCTCGCCACGTTGCGCAGTTGGTGCGAGCACGACGGGCAAAGCCAGGCGTGTGCCGACGCCTTGGGCATTCACCGCAACAGCCTGCGCTACCGCATGGAACGCATAGCCGAACTCAGCGGCGTAGACCCGCTGACGCTAGATGGGATGCTTGCCTTGTACCTGGGCGTACAACTGCTGCCCCACCCCCTGTAGGCGCGAGCAAGCTCGCTCCTACAGGGGGCATTGTAGAAATGAACAACAAACCCGCCCCACACTTGTGCATCGGCCCCGCGTCATTGCCCCAGCCAACTGGCAGCATGGGCGTTATAAAAACCGGAGAACGTCCATGAAAATCGTGATCGCCCCTGACTCGTTCAAAGACAGCCTGAGTGCCGCAGGCGTCGCCCAGGCGATTGCCGAGGGGTGGGCCGAGGTCTGGCCGGATGCGCACGTGTTTCAATGCCCGATGGCCGATGGCGGTGAAGGCACGGTGGATGCGGTGCTCGCCGCGTGTAAGGGGCAATTGCGTCGGCAAACAGTCCGAGGCCCGCTGGGCGACAGCGTCGAAGCACGTTGGGGATGGTTGGCCGACAGCCATACCGCGATGATCGAGATGGCCGAGGCCAGCGGCCTGCAACTCGTCGCGCCAGGGCAGCGCGACGCCTGTTCCAGTACCACCTATGGCACCGGCGAGTTGATCCGCGCCGCGCTGGATGCCGGGGCGCAGCGCATCATCCTGGCGATTGGCGGCAGTGCCACCAACGATGGCGGGGCGGGGGCGATGCAGGCCCTTGGCGTGCAGCTATTGGATAGCGAACGTCAGCCACTGCCGGCGGGTGGGTTGGCGTTGGCGCGCCTGGCCCATATCAGCCTCGAACAACTGGACCCGCGCCTGGCACAGGTGCGTTTTGAAATCGCCGCCGACGTCAACAATCCCCTGTGCGGCCCCCACGGTGCCTCGTCGATTTTCGGCCCGCAAAAAGGCGCGAGCCCCGAGCAGGTGGCACAACTGGACGCGGCCCTTGGGCACTTCGCTGACCATTGCGCCCAGGTGCTGCCCAAGGATGTGCGCGACGAACCCGGCAGTGGTGCCGCCGGTGGACTGGGCTTTGCCGCCAAGGCGTTCCTCGCCGCCCAGTTTCGCCCAGGGGTCGAGGTGGTTGCTGAACTGGTTGGCCTGGATGAAGCGGTGCGGGGTGCCGACCTGGTGATTACCGGCGAGGGCCGCTTCGACGCCCAGACCCTGCGTGGCAAAACCCCGTTTGGCGTGGCTCGCATTGCCCAGCGACAGGGCGTGCCGGTGGTCGTCATTGCGGGGACATTGGGCGAGGGCTACGAGCAGATGTATGCCCAAGGTGTGGACGCAGCATTTGCTTTGCCATCGGGCCCGATGTCACTGGAACAGGCTTGTCACGAGGCGCCGCGCCTGTTGCGTGAGCGGGCCTCGGACATTGCGCGGGTGTGGCGTTTGGCAGCTACTCGCTGACCCCGCGCGCCAACCGCTCCACCCACTGCGCTTGAAACCCCTGCAGCGCCGCACCGGGTTGCTGCAACTGCACAAACTCAAGCATCGGGTCTAGCACCGCTGTGCGCACGCCGCTCAATTCCTCCAGGGTCGCCAGACCGCAGAACGGTACATAGGCTTCGCTGTAGCCGCCTTCGTGCACCAGCACCAGGCGGCCCTGACATAAACGATCGGCTGCCAGGCGCAGGGTGCGGGTCAGCAGACGGAACGATTCGCTGTGCAACAACATGCGCGCTAGCGGGTCGACGGCGTTGGCGTCATAACCGCAAGCAACGATGATCAACTCCGGCTCGAAGCGCTCCAGCGCGGGCACTACGATGCGCTCCATGGCGTGTAGATAGGTGGCGTGCCCACTGCCTGGGGGCAACGGAATATTGATGTTGGCCCCCACGCCGGCCCCGCGGCCTCGATCCTGCTCGCCGCTGTAGCCAGGCGGGTAGCAGCCGTCCTGATGCAGGGAAATCGTCAACACATCGGCCCGTTCTTCGAAGATCGACTGCGTACCGTTGCCGTGGTGCACATCCCAGTCGATCACGGCAACTTTGCCCAGTCCGTTGCGGGCCTTGGCGGCCTCGATGGCAATGGCAATGTTGGCGAGAAAGCAAAAGCCCATGGCGCTGTCTGCCAGGCAGTGATGCCCCGGTGGCCGCGACAGCGAATAGGCGTTGTGCACCTGGCCCTTGAGCACCGCGTCCACGGCGGCCAGGGTCAGTCCGGCGGACAGTTGCGCAATCTCGTAGCTGCCCGGCCCGATCGGTGCCTGGGGGCCAAGCTCACCGCCGCCAGCATCGCTCAGGGCCTTGAAACGCTGCAGATAGGCACGGCTGTGGACGCGCAGCAGATCCTCTTCACTGGCTGGCGGCGCGCTGCGCAGTTGTAGTTGGCGGCTCAGTCCGGAGACATCCAACAGGCTTTTCAAGCGGCGCTTGGTCTCCGGTGACTCGGCATGCCCGCTGCCGGCCGGCGGCTGCACCCAGCCGCCCACGGGCAGGGTCAGCGCATGGGCGCCGGCGCTGTGCCACAGGCTAATTTCGTCGAAGAAAAATGCGGTGGTTGGGTTCATACCGGTTCCAGTTCAGTGGGGGAATGGGGACGGCTGGCGACGATCATCACCAGAGACAGCAAGGTGATAGCGGCTGCACCAAGCAGCAACAGGCTGAACCCGCCGCTGGCCTCGATCAGGCGGCCGGCGAGCGCTGGGCCGATGGCCAGGCCGCCGCCGATGACCAGGTTGGAGGCGTTCATCAGCTTGCCGCTGTGGTCGAGGTCGGCCAGGCAGGCCAGGATCAGCGGCAGAATGAAGGTCCAGGTGAATTTGAACAGCAGCGCCGCCAAGGCAAATCGCAGCAATGCGGGCTGGCCAAGCAACAAGAGCACCGCTGCCGCCATCAACAGGTAGCCCAGCAGCAACAGCACTCCACGCGGCAAGCGGGCCCCGATCAGTGAAGCGCTCGCTGCCCCGGCAATGCCCATCACGGTGGCGATGGCGAGGATGTCGCCGCTGTGATGCGCCGAAATCCCGGCACTGGCGCCCAAGGCACCGATAAAGGTCCATACGCCCCCCAGGCTGATGTAAAAGGCCAGGACAGCGCCAACCCCCAGGGCGGCTTTCCAGCGTGAACCGGGCAATACCGGGGCGCGGCTGGCGGGCAACGCAGGGCTACCGGCGGGAAACGCCCTCGCCAATGGCAGCAGCAAAGCCATCAACCCTGCCAGGAGCAAGTAGCAGGCATTCAAGCCAAATCGTTCGAACAAACCAGGCAACACCACCAGGCCGAGGGCACCGACGATCAACTGCCCCATCACCCACACACCATAGACCCGGCTGGGGTTGGCGGTGGTGGCCGCACTGGCCAGGCAGAGGATCATCAACGAGCCGCCGGCCAGGGCGCTGGCAGCGCGCAACACCAGCAGTCCGGCGTAAGTGTCTGCCAGCATCGACAGCAGGTTGGCGGCCATGAACAGCAGCGCGGCGACCCGGGCGGCGGTGCGCCAGTCAACCCGCTTGAGCCACCACCAGGCGGGCAAGGTCGCCAGGCTCATGGCGCCCAGTTCCACGGAAAACAAGTCGCCAATACGCGCCGGGCTCAGTTGCCACTGGCTGGCCAACTGCGCGGCCACGGCGGGAGCTGTCATCAGGATGGTCGGGGTGATGGCGGCAAACAGCACGATCGCTGCCAGCCGTGCCGTTATCGCAGGGTTGGAAATGGGCATTTTCAAGCTCCAGGGAAAGGGGTCAGAACACATGCACCAGGCGCAACAGCGCTTCGGTGCCGGCATAGCCATTGGAAGCCGCAACGCTTTGCGAAAGGCTGACCATCAGTTGGTTCTGCCGGTCGAGCCAATGCCCGAGTTCGAAGCCGACTTGGGTGTAGCGCTTGTGGGTGTCGTCGAGGCGGCGGTTGTTGAGGCGCAGGGCGCCACCGTCGGCCTGGATCAGGCGCAGTGCGCCGTAAGTGGCGGCGCTGAAGTCATACGAGGCAAAAGCCTGCAGGCGATACAGCGGGGCTTGCTTGAGTTCGCTGCCAAAGTAATCGTCATTGCGGCCATAGAGCTGGGCTTCCAGGTTGGCTTCCAGTACCCAGTTTTCGCCGATGCCGTGGGTGTAGTTGTAGACAAAGGTGGCGCCCCAGCGATTGGCACCGGGAGAGACGTCCGGGTTTTGACTGTGATACTCACCCACCGGCACGGTGATCAGGCTCAACAAACCGCTATAAGTGCGCGAAGCCGGGTCGTTGACGAAAAACAGCGTGCCGCCCACCTGTGGATCGCCCATGCCGCGCTCGCGGCTGCGCTGGTTGGCGCCGGGCAGGCGTGCGCTGATGTCGGCAAAGGGCAGGATGAATTGCGGCGTGCACAACGTGCCGCAGGCGTCGGTGAAATACACCTGGCGGTAAGCCACGGCGTTGACCCTGAGGTCGGCCTTGCCGGTGCTGTCGGCGGGGCCATGGAAATCGCCGGCACGGGTGGCGGGCAGGTACAGCACACCCAGGCGGGTGCCTGGTGGAGCGGCGAAAAAGTCGCGGGCGTTGAGGTCGGCAGCCTGGCTGTCGAGGCTGAACAGGCTGGCGCACAGCACTGCCAGGTTACGTAAGCGTGTGGAAGTCATGGCGAAGCGTCTCGTGTCAGAGAAGGCCGGAAAATGGGCAACAGCAGCCCGAGACCGTAAAAAACGACCGTGGCAAAACCGTGGGAGAAACGGGCAGGGTCAGTCGGGCGGGGCGTGCACCAGGTGCGCTATGCGCGCCTTGTCCTTGACGCCGAGCTTGGCGTAGATGGCGCGGATATGGTGACGCACGGTGTTGGGTGAGAGGCCAAGGTCGCGGGCCACTTCCTTGTAGGTCTTGCCCTCGCCAAACCCTTGGGCCACGTCGTTTTCCCGTGGGCTGAGCTGGGGCAGGGCGCGGTTGAGGCGCGCGGCCAACAGCAATTGGTCGCCCACCGGTGACGCCTGGATATGGATGCGCTTGCCGTCATGCCCGCGCTCATCCAGCAGCACCGGCAGAGTGGAGCCACGCCATTGCGGCCATTCGCTGAGCAGCAGGTCGACAAAACCGCGCTCGGCGCATTGCAACACACCCCGTGGGTCGCACACCGCCAGGGCCAGATTGCGCGGGCTGGCCAGGGTTTCACGCATGGCCACCAAGGTGCGGATCTGGTTTGCCGAGACCGCCGCCACCAGATGCAGCATCAGGTTATTGAGCAACTGGCAATCCTGCGCGTTGAACGTGGGCGCAGTGGGCTGGCGGTAGAGCGTCAGGTGGTGGCTGAGGTGGGTTTGCGGGTCGATATGGATCACACACAGCAATTCACCCAGGCCGTGGCGTTGCCCCAGCCAATTCAAGGCGCTGCCGTTGGCGGGGTCGCGCATATCGATAATCACTGCCTCGCCAGGCGAGGCATGCACCCGTGCAACGGTAACGTCCAGATGGCGGATCGACTGCCAGTCCGCCAGGTAGTCGGGTGGCAACTGATAGAGGTAGCTGTTGTGCTCTTGTGGCAGACCGTTGATGACAGCCGAGCGTCCCCACCAGGCACTGTCGAAGGCCAGCAATTGGCTGACGCGTGCCAGGGCATGGCGCTGGAAGTGTTCGATGTCCTGATGTTGGGCCAGGCGTTGCAAGTCCAGGGTCAGGGTGCTGAAGGCCTGCAACAGGCCCGAGTGATCAAAACGGCTCATGGGTGTTCCTCTGTGGGACTTTTTTTGTTGTTCTCGTCACAGGGTGAAGGCCGAAGCGTCGGGTTGACGGGGCAGGGCCTGGGCAGAGTATCGGCGCTGCGCATATGGATCGCCATCGTTCAGATGCAGGATGGTGCTGGTCGGCCAGTGGGAAAACTCCCGGCTCGTCAGCCAGGCGCTTAGCCTCTACACTGGCCCGCCACTTGTCTTTCAAAGGATGAAATGCAATGCACCCACCTGAACCGTCTATCGTGATCCAGCGTTTTACCGAGGCCCACCTGGAGGGCGTCGCCGCGCTCTACAACGAACCGGCTGTTTGTCGTCAGGTGCTGCAAATGCCTTTTCAGTCTGTTGAGATGTGGCGCAAGCGCCTGGTGATGGATAACGAGCGGCGCCTGCAGCTGGTGGCGGTGCAGGGCGGTGAGGTGATTGGCCAATTGGGGCTTGAGCAGTACTTGCGTGTACGCCAGAGCCACGTTGGCTCATTGGGGATGGGCGTGGCGCCCGCGTGGCAGGGCAAGGGCGTCGGTTCGCGGCTGTTGGCGGCCGCGTTGGAGGTAGCCGACAACTGGATGAACCTGCGCCGTGTGGAGCTGACTGTTTACGCGGACAACGAGCCTGCGCACAACCTGTACCGCAAGTTCGGCTTCGAAGTGGAAGGGCGGCTGCGCGATTACGCCCTGCGCGACGGTATGTTTGTCGACACCCTGAGCATGGCGCGCCTGCGCACGTCGTCTATATCTTAGAACTGTGTGGGAGCTCGCTTACCCAGTCCCCAGTCAGTAAACACAGAATCGGAACGTGGGGGGGGGGCCTCTGCCCCCGCGGGGGCGCGACGCCCCACAAAAAATGGGACTGCTACGCAGTCCAGCGGGAGCAAGCTCCCTCGCCACAAGTCACTGGTTGTCTGCTCTAGCTCTTAACTGACTGGCATTAGGGCAAGCGCGCGAAGGCGGAGTGTCAGTCACTGAATCTACAACTGAACCACCGCTATCGCAGGCAAGCCAGCTCCCACACGGGTCATGCATTACCCACAGAATCAGCGTCTGGTACAGATCCCCTGTGGGAGCGGGCTTGCCCGCGAAAGCGGGCAAGCCCGCCAGGATGTTGGATCAGACCGAGTACATACCCGTTATTCAGGTAAGGACCACAAAGTTGTGTCGATACCTAAGCCTCTAAGGCAAACCCCACCGCGGCCTGCGCATGCAACGCGGTGGTGTCCAGCAGCGGCAGGGCGCTGTGTTCGGGCTGGACCAGCAGGCAGATTTCCGTACAGCCGAGGATGATCGCCTGGGCGCCTTGTGCAGCGAGTGCCTGGATCACCCGCTGATACACCTGGCGTGACGCGTCACTGATGATGCCCACGCACAGTTCTTCATAGATGATTCGGTGCACCTCCTGGCGTTCATCCGCGTCTGGCACCAGCACGGTAAGCCCCTGGGCGGCAAGGCGGGACTTCAGGAACTCCTGCTCCATGGTGAACGCGGTACCCAGCAAGCCCACCGTCAGGGTCCCGGCCTCCAGAGCCGCCGCCGCCGTGGCATCAGCAATATGCAGGAAGGGGATCGACACCGCCGCCTCAATACGCGGTGCCACCAAGTGCATGGTGTTGGTACACAGCACCACACAATCAGCGCCCCCGGCCTGCAAGCGCCGTGCGGCATCTTCCAGGATCAGCGCGGCATCGTCCCAACGCCCGGCATGCTGAGCCTGTTCCACCGGGCCGAAATCTACGCTGTACATCAACACTTGCGCCGAGCGCAGCGGGCCAAGACGGTCGCGCACGCGCTGGTTTATAAGGCGGTAATACTCGGCGCTGGACTCCCAGCTCATGCCGCCGATAAGGCCGATGGTGCGCATAGGGTGCTCCTGAAAAAGGATAAGCCTTCACCTTATCCACTCGAGGCTGATAAGTCATACGCAGTTGCCGACCCATTCACCGGAGCAGTTCAAGAAGCGTGGGTGATCCGTCATTGTTCGGTATTGGGCGACTCGTCCATACCTGTGAGAAATGACAGTATATTTTTCTGAAAACCCCCTATTTAATCAGCACGAACGACCGAGCAGCCCCTGAGCTGATGGCGACGCTCCGTTTTCCCCTACGCCGAAAGACCGCCATTGCCGGGTGACCTTCGGATACCTCTCACATCCTGTGTTTTTGATTTCAAATAAAGTCAGCCCTACTGAAAGTTTGATTCCAGAGGAGCTTTTCATGGCAGCGCAACACTGTGAAGGCGACACCGATACCCGCCACAACAGTCATTCGTCACCGGCGCCGCTCACTATTCCCGATATCCAGCTACCTTTCGCCGTTGCACCGCCGCGTGCCGACACTGAACGGTTGCGTACGCATGCGCTTGCTTGGGCGCAGCGATACGGTTTGATCGGCAGGCGTGGCGCGCATCGGTTGACCACCACGGCACTGCTCGACCTGGGAATAGCATTGTGCGGGCGGGCGCCCACGCACCGAGCGCAGACTCTGGTGTGCTGGTACCTGTGGGCGCTTACGCTCGATGACCGTATTGATGACGGACCCTGGGCGGAAAACGGCGCGCTGGAGCATTTCATCGCCGCCGTGCAGGCATTGACCGACAGCGGCGATGCTGTGCCGTCAGGTGAACGCGGCGGGTTCGAGGACCCGATGCTGGCTGTTCTGGTCGACGACTTGTGGCCCGAGACCCAGCGTTGGGGCAGCGGGCCTTGGCGGAAGAGGCTGGCGGGGCATTTGGTCCAGCATCTGCGCGCGCAGGCGGCGCAGGTACGCATGCGAGAAACCGATACGGCGCTCGCCTTGGCTGAGTATCTGCCGTTGCGCCGGGATTCCTTCGGCGCCCTGTTCTTTTTTGATCTGATCGATGGTGCCGAAGCCCTGGACCCGTACGAGCATCCTGCGCAGGTGGAAACGTGGAGCAGGTTGCGTAAGCACGCTGCCGATATCATCGCGTGGACGAACGATATCCACTCGGTTGCCAAAGATGTGGTGTGTGGCGAGCGCTTCAATCTGGTGTCGATACTCGCGCACACCGCCGGCCTGGACTGGCCTGGCGCGATAGAAGCAGCCCATCAGATGGTCAACACGGCAGTTGCTCAATTCACGGCAGCCGCTACCGAGCATGCCCATTATCCGCCGTGCGCTGCGACCGATCCGGACCGGTTGCGTCAGGTTGTCCGGGCGGCGGGGGACTGGCATCGCAGCGTTTCGCGCTATCACCTACAGGCCGATGGCTGCGCGGTACAGCACAGCCGACAAGTGGACCTGGCGCTGACTCCGCCGACCCTCAAGTCCCGCCAGTTCGAAATCGACCCGTACCCCTTGTATGAGCGTTTACGCACCACACTGCCGATCGCGTACGACGAGCCCACCGATGTTTGGCTGGTCAGTCGGCATGTGGATGTCAAAGCCGCGTTGACCCACCCAGGGGCAAGCAATCGCAACTACACCTGGCAGATTGGGCCGCTGCTGGGGCACACCATTGTGACCATGGACGGCTGCGAACACGCCCAGCACCGAGCATTGCTCACCCCGTCGTTTCGCAGCAAGGCGCTGGTGGCGCTCGAAGCGTCTGTCACCGCAGTGACCGCAGACTTGCTGGCGCGTATGCAGGGCCGGCCTCAGGTCGACCTGATTGCCGATTTCACCGCTGCGCTGCCGGTGCGAGTGATGGCTCATGCATTGGGCCTCCCGGCACACACACGAGAGGAGGTGGAGCGGCTCAAGCGTTGGTGTGCCATCGGCTTCGCGTACATGGGCAACTATCGTCAGGACCCAGCACTGTTGACCGGCGGGTTATCCAACCGAGACAGTTTTTACCACTTTATCCAGCCCTACATCGACGCTCGGCGTATAGAACCCAAGGACGACTTGATTTCACAACTCCTGGCGGCACGCATTGACGACCAGCCGTTGTCCGAGTCCTTTGTACGGTCCTATTGCGCGATCCTGATGACGGCAGGCAGCGAGACCAGTCACGGCGCCCTGGCGAATCTGATTGTCAACCTGTTGAGCGAACCTGGCGTGAAAGAGGCGGTGATCGCTGATCCAGCACTGATGGACAACGCCCTCACTGAAACCCTGCGACGCAACCCGCCATTGCAACTTGTGCTGCGGGAGGCGACTGAACCGCTGCAACTGCCCTCGGGAACAATTCCGGGTGGCGCAACCCTGGCCTGCCTGATCGGTTCAGCCAACCGTGATCCGGCCCGGTTCAGCGACCCGGACACCTTCAATATGTTGCGCGCCGAACAGGCGACCAGCCATTTCGCTTTCGGAGCGGGGCGCCACTTCTGCCTGGGCTCCATGCTCGCCCGGATGGAGATCACGATCGGTGCGCGCATGCTGCTGCAGACCTTTCCCAACCTGCGCTGGGCTCCGGGGTTCAAGCCCGAAGAGCGCGGGTTTCTCAATCGCTGCCCTGATCAATTGGAGGTCGTGCTTTGACCACATCTGTTTCCACCGAGCAACCCGGCTACACCCGCAGCTATCTCGCGGACCAACACGCAGGCCAATTGGCGAGGTTGCAAACCCTGGAGCGCGCCTTTGACCCGTTAAGCCATAAGGTTTTTGAACGATTGGATCTGCCGGACGCGCCCGCCATCCTTGATCTGGGCGCCGGTGCCGGATCGCTCGCCGGCTGGTTGAGCCAGCGATATCCCGACGCAACGGTTACCGCCACGGATATCGATACCCGCTTCCTGGTCGATATCCCCGGCATCAAGGTGATGACCCACAATGTCACGACCGATGATTTTCCTGCCGCATCGTTTGACGTGGTGCACGCCCGGGCGTTGCTGTGCCACCTCACTGACCGCGAGGAGATAGTGACGCGAGCCGCCACTTGGTTACGTCCCGGAGGCTGGTTGGTGATCGAAGATGTGAGCCTGCAACCGAGCCTCAGAACGACGAACCCGTTGTTGCGCAAAGTAGCCCAGGCCGGAATCACACTGTTGGAGCAGTCCATCGGGTCTGACATGTTCTGGGCCGATCGACTGCCTGATCGGCTACGTGACCGGGGGCTTGTCAACGTGGGGCATCGCACCCTCGAAGGCCGAATCGGCGACAACAGCCCGGCAGATGCCTTCTGGGCGGCAACCACCGCGCAGGCAGGGCCTGCATTGTTGGAACTTGGGTTACTCACCCAGGCAGAGCTGGATGCCATGGTCATGCTGCGTGCCGATCCAGCGTTCACCGACGCCGCGTTGACCTTGGTCAGTGCCTGGGGACAAATTCTTTAGCTCGATACTGTGTGGCGTGCGCGCCTCATTGCACAAAAGGAGATCCAGCATGATCCACGAGGTAGTGTTAGTCGACGCACAGGATGTACAGATTGGCGTGTGCGATAAACGCGATGCTCACCTGGGAGCTGGGCAGCTTCATCGCGCTTTTTCAGTGCACTTGATTGACAGCCGTGGGCGTCATCTGCTTCAGCGTCGGGCGGCGGATAAAATGCTCTGGGCAGGTTTCTGGTCGAATGCCTGCTGCAGTCATCCGGCACCTGGAGAGACTATTCTGGATGCCGCCTCTCGTCGTCTGCGTGAAGAGCTAGGCGTCTGGGCTTCGTGTCGAGCTCTCTATTACTTTGAGTATCATGCTTTGTTTGGCTCGATCGGCGCCGAGCATGAACTCTGTCATGTGCTGGTTGCTCAATCTGACGCTGAGGTCTCGCCCGTCCCAGAGGAAGTCAGCGATATCAAGTGGCTGACCCGCGCCGAAATAACGGCCCAGCTTGCAGAGCCCCGAGCGCCATTCACGCCCTGGTTTCGGATGCAGTGGCAGCGCCTTCTATCAGAGCATCCTTCGTTCGATGCGCCCAGGGCCGAGGCCACGCTCCCACCGCTGGGTCGCGGAGCATGAGGTAGATAGGCGTCGGCTGCCAGGTGAGTTTTTGGAACTGTTTTGCGTAGGAATACCACTGATACGCAGGTCGCCGGCCTGCCGTCAGGCGAGTAGACAAATGCCAAGTTCCCATAGGACTACCTCATGAATATTGATCCGAACATTGCGTTGGCAAGAGCATGCGCCACCAGCGTTGCACACAGGACTGTCGTTGAAATTGCTCATGCTGACGACCGCGGCGATAAGATTAAACATCGCCAAGTTTCATTGTCCATGGACCAAGTATTAAAAGGGTCAAAAGGTGCAGCCGGATTTGCCGGTTCACTGGGTTCCGGGGACCCTGCGGAGGTGACGTATGAGTTCGCCAATCGTCCCGAAACGGGGGGCACGACCAGCCAGTTCACAGAAGCACAAAAAGGCGTGATCCGTGAGACCCTGAATAATTTCAGCGATACTGCAAATATTCGGTTCAAAGAGTCTGTCAATGCACAATCCCATCATATGCAGATCAAGGTTGATGGCGGTAGCTTCAAGTGGCAGGCCCCCTGGTATACGCCCGTGTCCGATGACGAGCCCGGCAAGGTGCAGGTATCGCTGAACCAGCGCCATGCCGATGAGCTGGTAAAACCCAATAGTTTTGGGCGTCACATCATTGCAAAGGCTGTGGCCTTTAAATTAGGTCTTCCTGACCCAGCGTCTGCAGTATCGAGAAGCAACTACGCGGAAAATACGTCGGCTTACACGGTAAGGAGTCCTTTTCTGGAAACCCGCTCAGACCATCGCTTTAATAAGTTCCATGGTGATAAGACTCAGTATTCAAGTGCGCTGATGATGGATGATATTGCAGTCACGCAAGATAAATTTGGTGCGAACCTCCAAACGCGGACCGGGGATACGACGTATGGCTTTAACTCCAATGCTGATCGTGACGTATTCAAACTGCAGTCGAGCGACGACTTGCCGGTGTTTTGCGTGTGGGACGCCGATGGTAATGACACCTTCGATTTCTCCGCCTTCAGGCAAGATCAGGTTCTCAACTTGAAATCGGGCAGCTTCTCTAATGTTGGGGGAGGCCTAGGCAACGTTTCGATCGCCAATGGCGTCACCATCGAACGGGCTATTGGCGGTGCGGGCAATGACATTTTAATTGGCAATGACGTCGGTAACGAACTGGAGGGCGGCGAGGGCGATGACATTCTTTATGTCAAGGCGAACTCGGGTTTTAACCGGCTGACAGGCGGGCCGGGTAAAAATACCTTCGTTATCGGCGCGAACGACTCATCTGCCAGCTTCGCAAACACCGTAATAATGGATTTCGTCAGCGGCAAGGATAAATTGGATATTTCAGCCCTGCGCGCAGCCCACCCTCGACTCACCTTCACCCACGAATATTATCGCAGCCATAATCTCACCTTTTTGCGTTTCGATTTCGATGGCGACAAAAAAGAAGACTTCATGGTGAACATATATGGGCGAATCGCGGATTCCGATTTCCGCTTCTGACCTGAATGTTTAACGCATGTACTGGCTGGCGCCGAGCGAAATCAGGTGTGCTGCCCAAGTATTGGCTATACCTATAGCTCATTCTTACGATGATGGTCGCCAGGGAGTTCACTAATGAAGCTAAGGCTAATAATCGGCACAGTGTGCGTCGCCTCGCTCGGTTTGGTTGGTTGCGCCAGCAAAGTGGTGCAACCGAATGAATATTCAGGGTTCCTTTCCAACTACAGCCAGCTCAAGGAAGCCAAGTCACCGTCGGGGGCCGAGGTGATGCGCTGGGTTGATCCACAGCTGGACCTGAGCCACTACACCGCGGTCTACATCGAGCCTACCCAGTTTTACCCCAAGCCCCAGGCCACTTCCCGAATTCCCGAGAGCACGTTGCGGGGCATCAATGACTATTACAACCAGGCGCTCAAGCGCGAGCTGGGTCAGTCACTGCCCGTGGCCAATGCCCCAGGCCCAGGGGTGATTGTTGTGAGAGCGGCGATTACCGCCGTGAGCAGCAAGACCGAGAGTCTCAAGCCATATGAGTTTATTCCCGTCGCCCTGGTGGCCGCGGCAGTGAGCACGGGCACTGGCATTCGCGACCAGGAGACCACCCTGGGCACCGAGGCGCAGTTCCTCGATGGCGCCACTCATAAAGTGCTGGCCCAAGTGGTGCGCAAAGGTACCGGCAAGCCGCTGGCTAATGACTCCCAAGTGATGAAGGCCGACGATGTGAAAAGCGTTATCGACGGTTGGGCGTCGGACCTGCACCAGTCCTACGTGAAACTGAAAAAACACTGAGCCAAAAAAAAGCGCGGCGGGTCATCACCCGCCACGCTTTTTTTATTTCGCAAAGATTATTTTAGCGGCGTCAACGCTGGTACCTTCCACTGGCCGCTAGCGACTTCAGGCTTGGGCAGATAAATGCGCAAGACCGCGTAAAACGGGCCGGGAGGGGCCGGCAACCAGTTGCTCTGCTCAGCCTTGGGTGGCTCGTGGTGTTGCAATGCCAGGGTCAAGCCACCATCGGCATCGAGCTTGAGGGTCGGTAGCATCTGCGAGTTGATCAGGTAGCGCTTCTTGTGATTCGGCACCAGCAATTTGGTCTTTGCGTCATACATCGTCAGCGACCAGAACGCATCAGCCGGCGGCAACTGATCCTTGGCAAAATGCACGGTGTAGCTGTGGCGTGCACCATTGGCCGGCTTGCCCTCGCTGTCAATGACGTAGCTCAAGTGCGCGGCTTCATCACTGGAGTTGCCAAACATCCCCAGCTCGGCACCGGCGTAGCGGTACAGGTAGTTGTTTTGCAGGTGATCGCGGCTGCCGTACAGGTCTGCGCCGGTTACTTGGTGGGTGTCGACCTTGGCCTTCTTGAACGCGGCGAATTCTGCGCGGCCATCGGCGATGCCGTCTTCCAGAGCCTTGCGCTGCTCGGCGGTCAACTGGTTGACTTTGAACGGCGCGCCCGGGGCAATACCGATCCTGGCAAAGCGCGCCAGCAGGTCTTTTTCACTGTCCTGGGGCGCGGCAAAGGCCAGCATGAAGTTCAGGTAGCGAAACAGCTGCGGGCCTTCGGTCATGGTCGCCATCGGCTTGGGCCATTGGATCTTCGGCACGTTGGCGGGGGCGGGTTGCTTCACATAACTGCTCAGCGCCTGCACCTTGTAGCCGCTCTGGATCTGCTTGACCTTGCCCAGGTCTTTGTCATCAAACAGTTGCGTGCGGTAAAGCGCGTAAGCGATGTTGCTTTCGCTGTAGACCACACGGTCGATGTCCACCGGCTGCTGACCTTTCCAGTCTGGCCCGGCGATCATGTAGTGGCCGCCGTTATTGCCGGTACTGCGTGTGCCCAGGTAGGCGAAATTCTGCGTATAGAGGTCGATCAACTGCACCGAGTAATAGCGGTTGTCTTCAATCTTGGGCAGGGTCAGCACCAGCGGCTCTTTGCGCAGGTCCATCCACACGAACGAGTACGGTGTGTCGACGTTCGGGGTGGTAACTGCGTTGTCCTTGGGGGTGAGCACCTGGGCGCTGTTTTCGATACGGTTGAACGGCGCCTTGAAGTGGGCACCGCCTTTATCAACGGCCTGGGTGTAGAGCGTCTTGTACATCTGCACCACCGGGAAGCCGTACAAGTAGGCTTCCTTGGCAATGGCCCTGGCTTCGCTGGGGCTTGCGGTGAAGTCAGCCCAGGCGCCTGAGCTCATGAGTATCGAGAGGCTCGCCAACAGCAGGCGCGTCGGTTTTCCAATCATGTTGTTGCGTCCTTCCTGAGTGCTATCTGAGAGCGTGGCGTGAAGGCGCTGAGTTTCCTGTTTTATTGGCCGGTCGTCACGTTAATCTCTGCAAAGGACCATGAGGAAGGGGCGTTAGAGCATGGATTTGACTTTGTCACGCAACTGATCGATCGAAAACGGCTTGCCAATCACCTGCATGCCGTCGGGCACATCAATGTTTTCGGCATAGCCGCTGGCAAACAGGATAGGCAGGGTCGCGCGCAGTTCGCGGACTTTGTTCGCCAGTTGTTTGCCGTCCATGTCGGGCAGGCCAACGTCGGTCATCATCAGGTCGATGATCTTGTCGGTATTTTGCACTAGCGCCAGTGCTTCCCCAGCATCCGCGGCTTCGAGCACCGTGAACTCCAACTCTTCGAGGACATCGACGATCAGCATGCGCACGATGGCGTCGTCTTCGACTACAAGGATGGTGGAGGTGTGAGACATAGTGGACTTTCCTGAACAGTGAGAGCGCTGGGCTTAAAGGCAACTAGATTGTGAGTAATAACAATGCCAGCAAGTTCCGAAGCAATTGCTGGCATTGTGACCTTAGCGGCGCAAAAAGTCCCGTCCGCTTGCGTGCTGACTCACCAAGGTGCAGGCGCCATGAGCTAGACCGCATCCGCTGCCAATCAACGCACAAACATAGCGTTGAGCGACGTTATTCGGGCAAACTTGCGGTTTTCCCGCATTTGGCCAAGGCATGCCCATGACACCCGCGTCGTCCGTCGATGAAAAAAGCTTTCGTACCTTGCTGAGCCGTAACGTGGCCCTGCCCTTGGGCGTGGGCGTGCTCAGCGCGGTGTTTTTCGTCTGCCTGATTACCTATTTGCTCTCGGTGATCCAGTGGGTGGAGCACACCGACCGCGTCATTAACAACCTCAATGAGACGTCCAAACTGACGGTTGACCTGGAAACGGGTATGCGCGGGTTCCTGATCACCGGTGACGAGCACTTCCTTGATCCGTACGAAGTGGCCAAGCCGCGGATCATTGCCGACCTGCGCAATTTGCAGGATCTTGTGGCCGACAACCCGCAGCAGGTCGACCGACTCAAGCGCTTGGAAACCTTGCAAACCGAATGGAACAACTACGCACAGTCGATGATTGAGCTGCAGCGCAACAGCGGTGATTACCGGGGCGCGGTCAAGGCGGGCCGGGGCAAGCGGCTCACCGATGAAATTCGCAAGGAATATGAGGACGCGGTGGCGATGGAACAACAGTTCCGTATCACCCGTAACGCAGAGGTTACCCGCACGACGGTGATCAGTGTCACGTTGTACCTGGCGTTTGTACTGGGGCTGAGTGGTTTTCTGGCCTACATCGGCAGGAAGAATTTAATTTCACTTTCAAAGAGTTACAGCGCAAACCTCGCGTCACAACAGAAGATTGCACGGCGCCTGGAGCAAACCGCCTGGCTGCGCAATGGCCAGACCGAGCTGGCCGAGCAAGTGCTGGGCCAACTGACCCTGAACATGCTGGGACGCAATATCCTGCAGTTCTTCGCCCAGTACATGGGCTCGGCCGTCGCGGCGCTGTACGTGCGCGAAGAACACGGCGGCCTCAAGCGTGTGGCCACGTATGGCTTCTCCCGCGAGCAGGAACAACAGGAACAGTCGATCTACAGCGACGAAGGCATCGTCGGGCAGGCCGCCCAGCGCGATCGCCTGATTCGCCTGGACGATGTGCCGGTGGATTACTTCAAGGTCAGTTCCGGCCTCGGTGAAGGGGCCGCCCGCAGCGTATTGGTGGCGCCAACCAGCGATGATGACCGTGTCAATGGCGTGGTCGAGCTGGGTTTCCTGCGCCCGCTGGATGAGCGTGATATCGAACTGCTGGAGCTGATTGCCGGCAATATCGGCACCTCCATCGAAGCCGCGCGTTATCGCCAACGCTTGCAGGAAGTGCTGGCCGAGACCCAGCAGCTCAACGAAGAACTGCAAGTGCAACAGGAAGAGCTCAAGACCGCCAACGAAGAGCTGGAAGAACAGTCGCGCATCCTCAAGGAATCCCAGGCCCACCTGGAAACCCAGCAGGCTGAGCTGGAGCAGACCAACGAGCAACTCGCCGAACAGACCCAGACCCTGGCCGAACAGCGCGACGCCATGGACCGCAAGAACATCGAGCTGAACCAGGCCCAACTGGAGCTGGAAGACCGCGCCGATGAGCTGCAGCGTTCCAGCAAGTACAAGTCCGAATTCCTTGCCAACATGTCTCACGAGCTGCGCACACCGCTGAACAGCTCGCTGATCCTGGCCAAACTGCTGGCAGATAACCCCCAGGAAAACCTCAGCGCCGAGCAGGTCAAGTTCGCCGAATCGATCTATTCAGCCGGCAACGACTTGCTCAACCTGATCAACGACATCCTGGATATTTCCAAGGTCGAAGCCGGCAAGCTGGAAGTGCGCCCGGAAAACGCTAGCGTCGAACGCCTGGTGGATGGCCTGCGCGGCATGTTCGAGCCGCTGGCAATGGACCGCAAACTGGGCTTCCAGGTGGACGTGCAGCAAGGCTCGCCAACCCTGCTGTTTACTGATCGCCAACGCCTGGAGCAGATCCTCAAGAACCTGTTGTCCAACGCCATCAAGTTCACCGAACAGGGCGAGGTCAGCCTGTCGGTGTCACGCGCGCCGGGGGAGGGCATTGCCTTTACCGTGCGCGATTCCGGCATAGGTATCGCCCCGGATCAGCAGGAAAGCATCTTCGAAGCCTTCCGTCAGGCCGACGGCACCACCAATCGCCGTTACGGCGGTACTGGCCTGGGCTTGTCGATTTCCCGTGACCTGGCCACCTTGCTGGGCGGCTATATCAGTGTGACCAGCGAACCGGGCAAAGGCAGTATTTTCACGCTTGTACTGCCTGAACAGTACGTCGAACGCGACGAGGACGCAGCGCCGATCGAGCCTCCCCGCCAAGTGGTGGTCGCGCCGGCACCGGCGCCCGTCAAGGTGTCGCCATTGCCGGTGGCCGACGCCAAGCTGATCCCACGCTTTGCCGACGACCGCGAAAAAGCACCGTTCAGCACCCGCTGCATCCTGGTGGTGGAAGACGAGCCGAATTTTGCGCGAATCCTGTTCGACCTCGCTCACGAACTGGGTTACCACTGCCTGGTCGCCCACGGTGCCGACGAGGGCTACAGCCTTGCCGAGCAGTACATCCCCGACGCGATCCTGCTGGACATGCGCCTGCCAGACCATTCCGGGCTGACCGTGCTGCAACGCCTCAAGGAACACGCCAACACGCGCCATATCCCCGTGCATGTGATTTCCGTGGAAGATCGCGTCGAAGCTGCCATGCACATGGGCGCCATCGGTTATGCCGTCAAGCCCACTACCCGCGAAGAGCTCAAGGACGTGTTTGCGCGCCTGGAAGCCAAATTGACCCAGAAGGTCAAACGCATCCTGCTGGTGGAAGACGATGACCTGCAGCGCGACAGCATTGCCCGCCTGATCGGTGACGATGACATCGAGATCACCGCCGTAGGCTTTGCCCAGGAAGCCCTCGACCTGCTGCGCACCACCATCTACGACTGCATGATCATCGACCTCAAGCTGCCGGACATGCTCGGCAACGAACTGCTCAAGCGCATGGCCACCGAGGACATCTGCTCGTTCCCGCCAGTAATCGTCTACACCGGGCGTAACCTGACCCGGGATGAAGAGGCCGAACTGCGCAAGTATTCACGCTCGATCATCATCAAGGGGGCGCGCTCGCCCGAGCGTCTGCTGGATGAAGTCACGCTGTTTCTGCACAAAGTCGAATCCCAGTTGTCCCATGACCGCCAGAAGATGCTCAAGACTGCCCGCAGCCGCGATAAGGTCTTCGAGGGGCGCAAGATCCTGCTGGTGGACGACGACGTACGCAATATCTTCGCCCTGACCAGCGCCCTGGAGCACAAAGGCGCTGTGGTGGTGATCGGGCGTAACGGCCAGGAAGCCATCGACAAGCTCAATGAAGTGTACGATATCGACCTGGTGCTGATGGATGTGATGATGCCGGAGATGGACGGTTACGAGGCCACTGCCTTGATCCGCCAGGACCCACGCTGGAAAAAACTGCCAATCATTGCCGTGACGGCCAAGGCCATGAAGGACGATCAGGAACGTTGCCTGGCAGCAGGCTCAAACGATTACCTGGCCAAGCCGATTGACCTGGACCGCCTGTTCTCACTGATTCGCGTATGGCTACCGAAGATGGAACGCATTTAAGTGGAGCAGTGTTTCTTGGATAAGAGCAGCGATATTGAGCTGCGCCTGTTGATCGAGGCGATTTACCTCAAGTACAGCTATGACTTTCGCGACTACTCGGGCGCGTCGGTCAAACGCCGTGTGGCCCATGCCTTGCGTCAGTTCGACTGCGCGACCATTTCCGCACTGCAAGAGCGCGTGTTGCACGACCCGGCCGCGTTCATGCAGTTGCTGCAGTTCTTGACCATTCCGGTGAGCGAGATGTTTCGCGACCCGTCGCACTTCCTCGCGATTCGCCAGGAAGTCGTGCCGCTGCTCAAGACCTACCCGTCGATCAAGATCTGGATTGCCGGCTGCAGCACGGGCGAGGAGGTGTACTCCATGGCCATCCTGCTTCGTGAAGAAGGCTTGCTGGAACGCACCATCATCTACGCCACGGACATCAACCCCGCGTCGCTGGACAAAGCCAAGCAGGGCATCTTTTCCCTGGAGAACGTGCGCGCCTACACCGCCAATTATCAGCAGGCCGGCGGGCAACGGTCATTTGCCGACTACTACACAGCGGCTTACGATTACGCGATCTTCGACAAGACATTGCGCGAGAACGTGACCTTTGCCGACCACAGCCTTGCGACCGACAGCGTATTCTCAGAAACTCAATTAATTTCATGTCGTAACGTATTGATTTATTTCAATAAAAAATTGCAAGATCGAGCGTTTGGCTTGTTTCATGAGTCGCTGTGTCATCGCGGCTTTTTGGTGCTGGGCAGCAAGGAAACCCTGGATTTTTCCGCCTACAGCAAGCAATTCGAGCCCTTGGTCAAGCAGGAACGGATTTACCGAAAATCATGAGCGACGCGCCAGACACCCCGATTTCGGGGATCGAAGCCATCGTCGTCGGCGCTTCCGCCGGCGGCGTTGAGGCGTTGCTGAGTATTTTCGGCCAGTTGCCGAGCACCTTCGCGCTGCCGATCATTGCCGTGCTGCACCTGCCGGACGAGCGCCGCAGCCAACTGGCAGAAGTCTTTGCCCGGCGCCTGAACATCCCGGTCAAGGAGGCCAGGGACAAAGAAGCGCTGGAGGCGGGCACCTTGTACTTTGCCGGGCCCGGTTATCACCTCTCGGTAGAGCAGGACCGCAGCCTGTCCCTGAGCCAGGAAGACCGGGTGCACCATTCCAGACCCGCCATCGACTACCTGTTTTCCTCGGCGGCCGATGTGTATGGGCCGCGCCTGCTCGCCATTTTGTTGACTGGCGCCAACCAGGACGGCGCAAGCGGGCTGGCCCACGTCAAGCAATCGGGTGGCATTACCATCGTGCAGGACCCACAAGAGGCACGCATTGCCGTCATGCCCCTGGCGGCCCTGGCCTTGCACACACCTGACCATATTCTTTCCTTGAGCCGAATCGGCTCATTGCTGGCTTCCCTGGAACCCTTCCCATGTTAAGTACTGTCCAGGCCAAACTGCTGATCGTCGACGATCTGCCGGAAAACCTGCTGGCCCTCGAGGCGCTGATCAAGCGTGAGGATCGCCAGGTCTTCAAGGCATTGAGTGCCGACGAGGCGTTGTCCCTGTTGCTGGAACATGAATTCGCCATGGCGATCCTCGACGTGCAGATGCCTGGCATGAACGGTTTCGAACTGGCCGAACTGATGCGCGGCACCGAAAAGACCAAGAACATCCCCATCGTGTTCGTCAGCGCCGCTGGCCGCGAACTCAACTACGCCTTCAAGGGCTATGAAAGCGGCGCGGTGGACTTCCTGCACAAGCCGCTGGATATCCATGCGGTCAAGAGCAAGGTCAATGTGTTCGTCGACCTGTATCGCCAAAGCAAGGCGATGAAGCTGCAAGTTGAAGAGCTGGAGCGCAGCCGCCGTGAGCAGGAGCTGTTGCTCACTCGCCTGCAGGCCACCCAGGCCGAGCTGGAACAGGCGGTGCGCATGCGTGACGACTTCATGTCGATTGTTGCCCACGAAGTGCGTACGCCCCTCAACGGGCTGATTCTGGAGACCCAACTGCGCAAGATGCACCTGGCCCGGGACAACGCCGCGGCGTTTACCCTGGACAAGATGCGCGCCATGGTTGACCGCGATGAGCGCCAGATCCAGAGCTTGATCCGCCTGATCGAGGACATGCTCGACGTGTCGCGTATCCGTACCGGCAAGCTGTCGATTCGCCCGGCACGCATCGACCTGGCGCAACTGGTACGCAACCTGGTGGATAACTTCGCGCCGCAAGTGGCAGCCGCCGAGTCGTCCATGCAATTGCAGGCCGAAAGCCCGGTGCAAGGCTGCTGGGATGAGTTCCGTATCGAGCAGGTGATCACCAACCTGCTGACCAACGCCCTGCGCTACGGAGCCAAGAGCCCGGTGCAGGTGCGGGTGTATACCGAGCATGGCGAAGCGCGGGTAGAGGTACGCGACCATGGCATTGGTATCAGCGAGGAGAACCAGAAGCGTATTTTCCAACAGTTCGAACGGGTTTCGGCCAACCATTCCGCAGCCGGCCTGGGCCTGGGCCTGTTTATTTCCGAGCAGATCGTGGCGGCCCATGGCGGCACGATTGAGGTCGAGAGTCAGATAGGTGAGGGCGCCCTGTTCCGGGTATGCCTGCCTTTGGAAGTGGCCGAGTGAAATCAATCGTCACCCCGACGCAACCTCTGCGTGACCCCATGGTCGTAACTGCAGCAATTGACCGGACAAAGGCTTCCCATGAGTGAAGATGCACAAGATGTCGTACTGATCGTCGAGGACGACGAATCCATTATGTTTGTGCTGGGCGAGTACCTGGCAGGCTTGGGCTACCGGGTCTTGAAGGCGATCGACGGGGAGCAGGCCTTCGAAATCCTTGCGACCAAACCGCACCTGGACTTGATGGTGACCGATTACCGCCTGCCGGGTGGGATCTCGGGCGTGCAAATTGCCGAGCCGGCAATCAAATTGCGTCCGGAGCTGAAGGTGATCTTTATCAGCGGGTACCCGCAGGAAATTCTGGACTGCCACAGCCCCATCACGCGCAATGCGCCGATCCTGGCAAAGCCGTTCGATCTGGATACGCTGCAGGAGCATATCCAGCGGTTATTGGCGTAATACCGCACAACTTGAGACTCTGCGCATCTCGACGCTCTTCTTTTTAGGTGGCGTGACCGCCTCAGGCCCTGATCATTTCTCGGACCTTGGCGGTCAATAAATCGAAGGTAAACGGCTTGGTGATCAACTGCATGCCCGGATCCAGGAATCCCCCTCGCACGGCGGCATGCTCGGCATAGCCGGTGATGAACAATACCTTGAGTTGAGGACGAATCTGCCGGCCGATTTCCGCCAGTTGCCGGCCGTTCATACCGGGTAGGCCGACATCGCTGATCATCAGGTCAATGCGCTGTTCGGATTCAATAATCGGCACCGCCGTATTCGCATCCCCAGCCTCGATAAACCCATACCCCAGTTCTTTGAGCACAGCGCTGACCAGCACCCGAACCGCGGGGTCATCCTCGACAATCAACACCGTTTCCCCAGCATTGGCAAACGGCAGCAGTGTCGGGTTGAGCGGCGCCTGTGCCTGGGGCTCACCGATGAAGCGCGGCAGAAACAGGCTGACCGTCGTGCCTTGGTTGACTTCGCTGTGGATGGTCACATGCCCACGAGACTGACGAGCGAAGCCGTAGATCATCGACAACCCAAGACCGGTGCCTTGGCCGATGGGTTTGGTGGTAAAAAACGGATCGAACACGCGGCCCATCAGATGTTGCGGTATGCCGCAACCGTTGTCGCTGACACTCAGCTCTACGTAGTCGCCCGGGGTCAAGGTGCCGTAGGCGGCGGTAAAGACACTGTCGAGGTGGCGATTGGTGGTCTCCACGGTCAGCGTGCCACCCGTGGGCATGGCGTCGCGCGCGTTGATCACCAGGTTGAGCAAGGCGCTTTCGAGCTGGTTCGGGTCGGCTTCGGCGGTCCACAGGGCATCGCTCAGACGCATGTCCAGGCTGATGCTTTCGTTGATGCTGCGTTGCAGCAACTCGCCCATGGCTGCCACCAGTTGATTGATCTGCACGGGCTTGGAGTCAAGTGATTGTCGGCGCGAAAACGCCAGCAACCGGTGTGTGAGGCTGGCCGCGCGATTGGCGGAGGTCACACCCAGGTCGATCAGGCTGTCCAGGTCATCCAGCTTGCCTCGGGATACCCGCCTGCGCAGCAGTTCCAGGCTGCCGATAATGCCCGTGAGCATATTGTTGAAGTCATGGGCGATACCGCCGGTCAACTGGCCGACGGCTTCCATTTTCTGCGACTGGCGCAAAGCCTCTTCGTTATGGCGCAGTTGAGCCGTGCGTTCTTCCACTTGCTGTTCAAGCGTTTCCAGGGTGCGCTGCAGCCGCAGTTCACTCTCGCTCAAGTCAATCAACCGGTCCCGTGCTTCGTATTGGCGACGCCGACCGCGCAGCGCGGCGCTCACCAGGCTGATCAGGGTAATGGGGTGGAAAGGCCGCTCCAGAAACGTCACGTTGCCCAGCAAGCCACTGAGCCGGGTGGAGCCGTTCTGCTCTTTGCCGCCATGATGGGTCATCAGCACGATCGGCAGGTCGGACCACGCCGGCTGCTGGTGCAATTGCTCGAGCAGTGGTTCAAGGTCTACGCCACGCAGCGCCTCGGCGGCAATGATGAGCAGGCCGGCGCCTTGCGCCAGTTCTTCGCACACTTGCCCCAGGTTGCTGGCGACGATCCCGCTGTAGCCGGCTTCGTTAAGCATCATCAGCGCCAATGAACCATCGCGGCCCATGGGCGCCAGCACGATGGCGCGCTCGGAGATGGGGGAGAGGGCCGGCACTAGCCCTCATCCTTGAGCAGAGGGGAGCCGGCGCCCATATAGGTTGGAATGCCGCGCAGCACACCCTGGAAGTTATCCAGGGGAACACCCACGGTCATGCCACGGCTGCCGATGCGATATTCGCGGATAGTCGACTCATGGGAGCCAGTCCTTTTCTTGATGATCGAAATGGCCCGGCGAACTTTGCCCAGAGCCTCGAAGTAACGCAGCAGGATCACGGTGTCAGCCAGGTAGGTGATGTCGACCGGGGTCTGCATATCGCCCACCAGGCCGTGCTGGGCCACCGTCATGAAGGTCGCGGCACCGCGGCGGTTGAGGTACAGCAACAGCTCATGCATATGGAGGATCAACGCGTTTTCTTCAGGCATTGCGGCCTGGTAGCCGTTGATACTGTCGATGACCACCGTCTTGATGCCGCGCTCATCCACGCAGCGACGAACCCGGTGCGAAAATTCGCCGGGGGAGAGTTCAGCGGCGTCTACCTGTTCGATCAGCAGGTTGCCGGTGTCCCGTAGCGCGGCGAGATCAATGCCCATGTTTTTCATGCGCTCGAACAGCAGGCCCAGTTCTTCATCGAAGATAAACAGCGCAGCCTTTTCGCCTCGCGCCACGGCGGCGGCGGCGAAGATCATCGAGATCAGCGACTTGCCGGTGCCCGCCGGGCCGAGAATCAGGCTGCTGGAGCCGGTCTCGATACCACCGCCGAGCAAAGAGTCCAACTCCTCGATGCCACTGCTCAACGTTTGACGGTTATAACCACCGCGATGCTCGGCCGCTACGAGGCGCGGGAACACGTGAATGCCGTCGCCCATGATGGTGAAATCATGAAAGCCGCCACGGTATTTCTGGCCACGGTATTTCACTACGCGGATACGCCGACGCTCGGCACCGTAGGTGGGGGTCAGTTCTTCCAGGCGAATCACGCCGTGGGCCACGCTGTGCACGGTTTTATCCAGGGACTCGGTGGTCAGGTCGTCCAGCAGCAGTACGGTGGCGTCATAGCGTACGAAGTAGTGCTTGATCGCCAGGATCTGCCGGCGATAGCGCAAGGAGCTTTGCGCCAAAAGGCGGATCTCAGACAGGCTGTCGACCACCACGCGGGTCGGCTTGACCCGTTCTACCACTTCAAAGATCTGGCGGGTGGCTTCACCCAGTTCCAGGTCGGAGGAATACAGCAGACTTTGCTGGTGATCGGCGTTGAGCAGGCTTTCCGGAGGGGTCAGCTCGAAGATATGAATATGCTCATCCAGGTCCCAGCCGTGGGATTTGGCACCCTGGCGCAGTTCGTGCTCGGTTTCGGACAGGGTGATATATAAGCAACGTTCGCCGTTCTGCGCACCGGCCCGCAGAAAATGCAGGGCCACGGTGGTTTTACCGGTGCCGGGTTCGCCTTCGAGCAAAAACACGTGGCTTCGCGATAGCCCCCCGGCAAGAATGTCATCAAGACCTTCGACGCCGGTGGCCGCCTTTTCACTCAACAGCTGTTTGGATGTACTCAAGAAGTGCCCTCAGGTCACGTACAAGTAGAGGGGCACGCCGAATGGGACGCGCCATATTCACTTGACCGTAGTGGCCACTGGCGGTTCAACGTTTTGAATGATTTGGACGAAGAGAGGCCGATTTTACAAGTTTTTGCAGTGCTGAACTGATCGCAGATCAGAGGCCCTGCTGTAGCGCCGGATCATCCGGGTTCTGTTGCTCCAGTTGAGCGAGCAGCACTTGGACGTTCTGCAACTGGCCGGTCTCTTTCCAGTAGTTGACCAGCAGCACGCGGGCTTTGCGGTTGGCGGGGTGACGCTGGACGATTTCTTCCAACTGGCGCTGGGCCGCCTCTACTTCGTCCTGGGCGTGCAGGGTCGTGGCCAGGTCGTAGCGATAATCCGGGTTGTCCGGCGCAAGCTCCACCGCCTTGGACAAGCCGAGCAGGGCGTAGGGCCGCTCGCCATGGTGCAGCAGCCACATGCCCAGAGCATGTTGCAGGTAGGCCGATTCGGGGTGCGCAGCCAATTGTCGGGCCAGCAGTTGACGCGACTCGTCAGTCTTTCCTTGTTTGTCCAGCAGTTCGATTTGCGATACCACCGCTTGCAGGTTGTCCGGCTGCAAGCGCATTGCCTGCTCCAGGGCGTTTTGCGCCTCCGGCAGCAGGGCGCTGTGGATGTACAGGCGCGCCAATTGAATCCAGCCTTCAGCCGTTTCGGGCTGGGCCTTCAGCGTTGTCACGAATTCGTCGAGCACCTGCTGCAGTGGGCCAAAGTACAAACCCAGGGTATCGGGCGACAGGCCGAGCAAGGCGTTGGCGGCGGCAAAGCGCACCGATTGTTCCGGATCGTCCAGCACCGGGCCGAGCAGTAAGGTGCGCTGGCCAGTGGGCACCAAGCCGACGATGCTGTGAATCGCGGCTTCGCGCACCAGCGCCGACTTATCGGCGAGGTCTTTATCGGCCAGTTTCAGCGCCTGGGGGCTGGGGTAATTGGGCAGCTCGGCGTGCAAGGCGGCGCGGCGCTCGGGCGACAGGTCCGGCCGGCCGAGCTGTTGGTACAACACACGTGCGGCGCCTGGCTCGCCATTATGCGCCTGCTTCAAGGCCTTGGAATAGCCATGGGCGATGGCCGGGGGGACGGCCACTGCCGGGGTACGGGAGAAAAACCAGGTGATCAGTACGATCAGCAACAGGGCGCACAGGCCGATGATGGAGTAACGGCGAGACTTTGACATGCAGGCGTCCGAAAGCTTGGGCAGCAAAGTTCCAAGCTTCGGTCAGTGCGAGGCGAGTGTCAAACCCGCGTCAGGTCAGCACGTAGTCCGCTGGCTCCAACGCTGGCGGCAGGTTGACTTCACCCAAGGCGGAGAGGATCTCGCGCTCCAATGTCCGCAGGATAGCGTCACACGGCAAGTCGTTTTCGTCGAAGCCGAAGGGGTCTTCCAATTCATCGCCAATCGCATCCAGGCCAAAGAAGGTGTAGCTGACAATCGCGGTGAACACTGGCGTCAACCAGCCAAGAGGCTCGGCCATGGCGAATGGCAGCAAGATGCAGAACAGGTAAATGGTGCGGTGCAACAGCAGGGTGTAGGGAAAGGGCAGTGGTGTGGTCTTGATGCGCTCGCATGCCGCCTGCACCTGGCTCAGGCTGACCAGCCGGGCTTCCAGTTGGGTGTAGCGCCATTCGCTGATCACGCCCTGTTGTGCCAGGACCGAAAAGCGCGCACCGACTGCTTGCAGCACGCTGTCCGGCAGGTTGGGGTGGCTCGCTGGCACGCTGATCCACGGGTGTATCGCCCGGGCTTGATCTTCATGGCGCAAATGCGCGACCAAGCCATGGGCAAAACCGCACAGGCCGCGCAGCAGGCCAGCACGCTCGGCGGTGTCCCCCAGCACCTGGGTCTCGCGAATCAGCGAGCGCACGTCAATGACCATTTGCCCCAGTTGCTTGCGGCCCTCCCACCAACGGTCGTAGCAGGCGTTGTTGCGAAAACTCATGAAGATCGACAGTGACAGGCCCAACAAGGTGAAGGGCGTAGCGTTGACCTTGGAAAAATAGGCGGGGTGCAGGGTTTCCACCAGCACGATGACCGAGGCCAACAGCGTGACCAGCAGGCTGCGCCAGGCAATGCGCTTGGCAATGGAGCCTTTGAGGGAGAACAGGATACCCAGGACGTTGGGTTTAGGGCGAACGATCATGGAGGGCTTCTGTGGCGGAGCAGGCTGTCAGATTAGAAGCTGCTATGCATCGCGTCCAATCACTTGGATCGACCGTCTGATCAGTCAACTCAATGACTAACGTGTGAACCGGCAGTACATAACCCTGTGGGAGCAGGCTTGCCTGCGAAAGCGGTGGTGCAGTGACAGTCGGGGTGACTGACCCACCGCCTTCGCGGGCAAGCCCGCTCCCACAGAAAAGCGAAAAAGCCCCCGTGTTCACTACGGACTGGCCAAACCAGTCAGCCAAGTTGAAGGCTTTGACCATTGCCGCTGCGCCGCTCTGGAGCGACTATTTCAGCGGTTTATCGAGTTGTAAACGTCCTGAAAATAAAAACACAGAAGGATAGGAAGCGATGCGTGAGTATTTGGCTGCCACTACCGAGTTTGATTACCAGCATACCGCCGACGCCGCACTGGCCGGCAATCTGCAGGCGCTCAATGCCTGTGTTGAATGCTGTGACCGTCACGCGCTGCCGGGGCGCATCGCGTTGTTCTGGGAAGGCAAGGACGGGCGCAGCGCCACCTCTACCTTTACCGAACTGCAGGAGCAGGCCGCACGTTTCGCCAACTTCCTGCTGGCCCAGGGCGTCAAGCGCGGTGACAAAGTGGCGGGCCTGTTGCCTCGCACTGCCGAATTGTTGGTGGTCGTGCTGGCAACGTGGCGCATCGGCGCGGTCTATCAGCCGCTGTTTACCGCGTTCGGACCCAAGGCGATTGAACATCGCTTGAACAGCTCTGGCGCAGCGCTGGTAGTCACCGATGCAGTGAACCGTCCCAAGCTGGCGGAGGTCGCCGACTGCCCGACCATCGTCACAGTCGCCGGGGCCAAAGGCGAAGGTATCGTGCGGGGCGACTACAGCTTCTGGGCCGAACTGCCCAATTACTCTTCTCACTGCGAGCCGGTGCTGCTGGGCGCAGAGGAGCCGTTCCTGCTGATGTTCACCTCCGGCACCACCGGCCCGTCCAAGGCGCTGTCGGTACCGCTCAAGGCCATCGTCGCGTTCCAGGGCTATATGCGCGACGCCGTGGACTTGCGCCCCGAGGACGCGTTCTGGAACGTTGCCGACCCTGGGTGGGCCTATGGCATCTATTTCGGCGTGACCGGGCCGTTGTCCATGGGGCACCCGATTACCTTCTACGATGGCCCGTTCACTTTGGAAAGCACCTGCCGGGTCATCAATAAATACGCGATCACCAACCTGACCGGTTCGCCCACGGCGTATCGGCTGTTGATTGCCGGTGGCGAACAGTTCGCCCGTTCGATCAAGGGCAAGCTGCGCATCGTCAGCAGCGCCGGCGAGCCATTGAACCCGGAGGTGATCCGCTGGTTCGCCGACAACCTGGGCGTGACCATCCACGACCATTACGGCCAGACCGAGCTGGGCATGGTGCTGTGCAATCACCATGGTTTGGCGCATCCGGTGCATGTCGGCTCGGCGGGTTTTGCCTCGCCAGGGCATCGCATCGTGGTGCTGGATGACAACCATCAGGAGCTGCCAGCCGGCCAACCCGGCATCCTTGCCATCGACCGCGAGCAATCGCCTATGTGCTGGTTTGCCGGGTACGACGGCGTGAAAACCAACGCGTTCGTCGGCAAGTACTACCTCAGCGGCGACACCGTGGAGCTGAACCCGGACGGCAGCATCAGCTTTGTCGGGCGCAGCGACGACGTGATCACTACATCCGGCTACCGCGTGGGGCCCTTCGATGTGGAAAGCGCGTTGGTGGAACACCCTGCGGTGGTCGAGGCTGCCGTGGTCGGCAAGCCTTGCCCGGAGCGCACCGAGCTGGTCAAAGCCTTTGTGGTGATCAGTGAGCAATACCGTGCCACCCCGGAGCTGGCTGAAGAGTTGCGCCTGCATGTGCGTCAGCGCCTGGCCGCCCATGCGTACCCGCGGGAAATCGAATTTGTCAGCGACTTGCCCAAGACCCCGAGCGGCAAGCTGCAACGCTTTATTTTGCGCAATCAGGAAATAGCCAAGGCCCAGGCGGCCGTGGCGTGATCCCTTTAAAAGGAAACAACGATGCAGATTGAAAACAAGGTATTCCTGGTCAGCGGCGGCGCGTCGGGCCTCGGCGCGGCCACGGCTGAAATGCTGGTCGCCGCAGGTGCCAAGGTGATGCTGGTGGACTTGAACGCTGACGCCGTGGCCGCCAAGGCCGAGCAACTGGGCGACAACGCCCGCAGTGCCGTAGCAGACATCAGCCAGGAAGCCGCTGCAGAAGCGGCGGTGAAGGCAGCGGTCGAGGCCTTTGGTGGCTTGCATGGCCTGGTCAACTGCGCGGGTGTGGTGCGCGGCGAGAAGATCCTCGGCAAGAATGGCCCGCACGGCCTGGCAAGCTTTGCCCAGGTGATCAACGTCAACCTGGTCGGCAGCTTCAACCTGTTGCGCCTGGCCGCTGCGGCTATCGCTGAAACCGAGGCGAATGCCGACGGCGAGCGCGGCGTTATCATCAATACCGCCTCGGTGGCGGCATTCGATGGGCAGATCGGCCAGGCTGCGTACGCCGCCTCCAAGGGCGCGATCGCCAGCCTCACCTTGCCTGCCGCACGGGAACTGGCGCGCTTTGGTATCCGCGTGATGACCATTGCACCGGGCATTTTCGAAACCCCGATGATGGCCGGCATGACCGACGAAGTCCGCAACTCCCTGGCTGCCGGCGTGCCGTTCCCGCCACGCTTGGGCAAACCCGCTGAATATGCCGCGCTGGTACGCCACATCATTGAAAACAGCATGCTCAATGGCGAGGTGATCCGTCTCGACGGTGCCTTGCGCATGGCCGCCAAATAAGGAGCAATTGCCATGAACGACCCTATTGTTATTGTCAGCGCCGTGCGCACGCCCATGGGCGGTTTCCAGGGCGACCTCAAAAGCCTGACCGCACCGCAGCTGGGCGCAGCCGCCATTCGTGCGGCGGTCGAGCGTGCCGGTATCGCCACCGATGCTGTTGACGAAGTGCTGTTTGGCTGTGTGCTGCCCGCCGGGCTTGGACAGGCGCCTGCCCGCCAGGCTGCCCTGGGCGCCGGGTTGGACAAGGGCACGCGCTGCACCACCCTCAACAAAATGTGCGGTTCCGGTATGGAAGCGACGATTCTGGCCCACGACTCGCTGCGCGCTGGCAGCGTGGATGTGGTGATCGCAGGCGGCATGGAAAGCATGTCCAACGCCCCGTACCTGCTGGATCGTGCGCGCAGCGGCTACCGCATGGGCCACGGCAAGGTGCTGGACCATATGTTCCTCGACGGCCTCGAAGATGCTTACGACAAGGGGCGCCTGATGGGCACCTTTGCCGAGGACTGCGCCGAGCACAATGGTTTTACCCGGGAAGCCCAGGACGCGTTTGCCATCGCTTCCCTGACCCGCGCACAAGAGGCCATCACCCACGGCAGCTTTGCCAGTGAAATCGTCCCGGTGCAGGTCACCGTGGGCAAGGAACAAAAAACCATCCTTCACGATGAGCAACCGCCGAAAGCCAGGCTGGACAAGATTGCCAGCCTTAAACCGGCGTTCCGTGACGGCGGTACAGTGACGGCAGCCAACTCCAGCTCGATCTCCGATGGCGCCGCGGCGTTGTTGCTGATGCGTGAGTCCGAGGCGCTCAAGCGCGGCCTCAAGCCGTTGGCAGTGATCCACGGGCACGCCGCGTTTGCCGATGAGCCTGGGCTGTTTCCGGTGGCGCCGGTGGGGGCGATTCGCAAACTGATGAGCAAGACCGGCTGGGGCCTCGACGAGGTCGACCTGTTCGAAATCAACGAGGCCTTCGCCGTGGTCAGCCTGGTGACCATGAGCAAGCTGGAGATTCCCCACGACAAGGTCAACGTGCATGGTGGCGCCTGTGCATTGGGCCACCCCATTGGTGCCTCCGGCGCACGCATCCTGGTGACGTTGCTCGCGGCCCTGCGCCAGAAGGGCCTCAAGCGTGGCGTCGCCGCTATCTGCATTGGCGGCGGTGAAGCCACGGCCATGGCCGTTGAATGCCTGTATTGAGGATGACCTATGTTGCCCAATGACGAACAACTGCAGATCAGCGACGCCGCCCGGCAATTTGCCCAGGAACGTTTGAAACCCTTCGCCGCCGAGTGGGACCGCGAGCATCGTTTTCCCAAGGAGGCCATTGGGGAAATGGCCGAACTGGGATTTTTCGGCATGCTGGTCCCGGAACAGTGGGGCGGTTGCGACACCGGCTACCTGGCCTACGCCATGGCCCTGGAAGAAATCGCCGCGGGCGACGGTGCCTGCTCCACGATCATGAGCGTGCACAACTCGGTGGGTTGCGTACCGATCCTCAAGTTTGGCAATGACCAGCAGAAAGAGCAGTTCCTCACGCCCCTGGCCAGCGGCGCCATGCTCGGTGCCTTCGCGCTGACCGAACCCCAGGCCGGCTCCGACGCCAGCAGCCTGAAAACCCGTGCGCGCCTTGAAGGCGACCACTATGTACTCAACGGCTGCAAACAGTTCATCACCTCCGGGCAAAACGCCGGGATCGTGATTGTGTTTGCGGTCACTGACCCCGCCGCAGGCAAGCGTGGAATCAGCGCGTTTATTGTGCCCACCGATTCGCCCGGTTATACCGTGGCACGGGTGGAAGACAAGCTGGGGCAGCATGCCTCGGACACTTGTCAGATCCTGTTTGAAGACGTGAAAGTACCGGTGGCCAACCGTCTGGGCGAGGAGGGCGAGGGCTACAAAATCGCCTTGGCCAACCTGGAAGGTGGCCGCGTGGGCATCGCCTCCCAGTCGGTGGGCATGGCCCGCGCCGCCTTCGAAGCGGCCCGCGACTATGCCCGTGAGCGTGAAAGCTTTGGCAAGCCGTTGATCGAACACCAGGCCGTGGCCTTTCGCCTGGCCGACATGGCCACCCAGATCGCCGTCGCCCGGCAGATGGTGCATTACGCCGCCGCCCTGCGTGACAGTGGCAAGCCGGCGCTGGTGGAAGCGTCCATGGCCAAGCTGTTTGCGTCCGAAATGGCCGAGAAAGTCTGCTCGGCCGCCTTGCAAACCTTGGGCGGTTACGGTTACCTGAACGACTTCCCCCTTGAGCGGATCTACCGCGACGTGCGGGTCTGCCAGATTTACGAAGGCACCAGCGATATTCAACGCATGGTCATCTCACGCAATCTTTAAGGAGCCGATACATGAGTTACGAAACCATCCTGCTTGACGTCCAGGGCCGTGTCGGGCTGATCACGCTCAACCGTCCCAGCGCACTGAACGCCTTGAATGCACAACTGGTCAGTGAGCTGAACCAGGCGCTGGACAGCCTGGAAGCCAACCCTGAAATTGGCTGCATCGTGCTGACTGGCTCGAAAAAAGCCTTCGCGGCCGGTGCCGACATCAAGGAAATGGCCGAGCTGACCTACCCGCAGATCTATATGGACGACTTGTTCAGCGACAGCGATCGCGTGGCCAATCGCCGCAAGCCGATCATCGCCGCCGTGAATGGCTTCGCCCTGGGCGGTGGCTGCGAACTGGCCCTGATGTGTGACTTTATCCTTGCCGGCGACACCGCCAAGTTCGGCCAGCCGGAAATCAACCTGGGCGTGCTGCCGGGCATGGGCGGCACCCAGCGCCTGACCCGTGCAGTGGGCAAGGCCAAGGCCATGGAGATGTGCCTGACCGGGCGTTTTATTGACGCGGTAGAGGCCGAGCGCTGCGGCATTGTCGCGCGTATTGTGCCCGCCGATGAGTTGCTGGAAGAAGCGCTGAAAGTGGCCGCCCTGATCGCGGGTAAATCCGTACCGATCAGCATGATGGTCAAGGAAAGCGTGAACCGTGCGTTTGAAGTCAGCCTGTCCGAAGGCGTGCGCTTTGAGCGCCGGGTGTTTCACGCGGCGTTCGCGACCCAGGATCAGAAGGAAGGCATGGCCGCATTCGTGGCCAAGCGGGCGCCGGAATTCAAGGATAAGTAACCCTGCCAACCCCCGCATAGCAAAGGTGGGAGCCGGCTTGCCTGCGATGGCATCGCCTCGGTTTAACTGATGTACCGAGGTGTCTGCATCGCAGGCAAGCCATAATGCCAGACGGTCAAGGCATTTTTGTAGGAGCGAGCTTGCTCGCGAGAAGCTCACAGACGCCGCGGTCAGTCAGCAAGCACGTGTTATCGTTGACGTTTTTCGCGAGCAAGCTCGCTCCTACAGAAGCCGATGGTGTCATGTCCGTTAGAGCTGGTAGTTTTTCAACTCCCTGGCAATCACCATCCGCTGAATCTCGCTGGTGCCTTCGTAAATCTGCGTGATCCGTGCATCCCGGTAGTAGCGCTCCACCGGGTAATCCTCCAGATACCCATACCCTCCATGAATCTGCATTGCCTTGGAGCAGACCCGCTCGGCCATTTCCGAGGCGAACAGCTTGGCCTGGGAGGCTTCGGACAAGCATGGTTTGCCTGCAGTGCGCAGGCGTGCGGCGTGGAGGATCAGCAGGCGCGCAGCGTTGAGCTGGGTTTGCATGTCGGCCAGCAGGTTGGCCACGCTCTGGTGTTCGATGATTGCCTTGTCGAACTGCACCCGATCACGGGCGTAGGCCAGCGCGGCTTCAAACGCGGCGCGGGCGATGCCCAGGGCCTGGGCGGCGATACCAATGCGGCCGCCTTCCAGGTTGGAGAGGGCGATGGCCAGCCCCTTGCCGCGCTCACCCAACAGATTGGCTTCGGGAACCTTGCATTGGTTGAGGGTGACGGCGCAGGTGTCTGACGCACGAATGCCCATCTTGTGCTCGGTGCGGTCGACCACGAAACCTGGGGTATCGGTGGGCACCAGGAACGCCGAAATACCTTTCTTGCCCAAGTCCGGATCGGTCACGGCGAACACGATGGCCAACTTGGCCCGCTTGCCGTTGCTGACAAACTGCTTGGCGCCATTGATGACCCATTGGCCATCACGCAGCTCGGCACGGGTGCGCAGGTTATGGGCTTCGGAACCGGCCTGGGGTTCGGTCAGGCAGAAGCAACCGATGGCCTGGCCACTGGCGAGTTCGGCCAGCCAGGTGTGTTTCTGTTCGGTTGTGCCGTAGTTGAGGATCGGCCCGCAACCCACTGAATTATGGATGCTCATCAACGCGCCCGTCGCAGCGTCACCGGCGGATATTTCCTCCACGGCTAGGGCATAGGCGACGTAATCGACATAGGTGCCACCCCATTCTTCCGGGACGACCATGCCTAGCAGGCCCAGCTCGCCCATCTTCGCCACCAGGGCGTCGTCGATCCAGCCGGCTTTTTCCCAGGCTTGGGCATGGGGGGCGATTTCGCCTCGGGCAAAATCCCGCGCCATGTCGCGGATCATCACTTGTTCTTCAGTGTATTCAAGATCTTGCATGGCTTATTTCCCAATCTGCACGAAGTCGCGGAAGAAGCTGTCCACATGGCTGGCATCCAGCGCATGGAGGGTGGGCGGGTTCCACTTCGGAGTCTTGTCCTTGTCGATGATCAGTGCGCGAACCCCTTCGATCAGGTCGCCGCGCTCGAACCATTGGCGATCCAGATGCAGTTCGAGGGCAAAGCACTGTTCCAGTGGCAAGTGGCGGCCACGGCGCAGCATCTCCAGGGTCACGGCCATGGCCAGGGGCGAGCGGGTCTGCATGAGGTTGGCGGTGGTCAGCGCCCAGTCATGGCTATCGGCCACGGTGACTTGTTGCAGTTGCTCGACGATGCTGGGCACGTCCGGCAACCCGAAAAAGTGGTCAATGGCCGGGCGCAAGGCCGCCAAGGGGGCGTCGGGCAATTGCTGCACGGCGAGCTTGGCGAGTGCGCCTTGCAGGTCCTTGAGCGGCGAGTCATGCCATTGCAGGCCGTCGAGTTTCTGATCCAGCTCAACCCACTTGGCGCTGTCGATGTACCAGTCTGCCAATCCGCAGTACAACGCATCGGCCGCACGGATCTGCACGCCAGTCACCCCAAGGTAAGTACCCAACTCACCCGGAATGCGTGAGAGGAAATAGCTGCCGCCGACATCCGGGAAGTAGCCGATGGCCACTTCCGGCATCGCCAGGCGGCTGCGTTCGGTGACTACCCGCAGGTCCGCACCTTGCACCAGGCCCATGCCACCGCCGAGGACGAAGCCGTCCATCAACGCCAGTACGGGTTTGCGGTAGTGGTGAATGGCCAGGTCGAGGGCATATTCCTCGACGAAGAAGTCCTGGTGCAGGGTGTCGCCTTGCTTGAAGCTGTCGTACAGCGAGCGGATGTCGCCGCCGGCGCAAAAGGCTTTCTCACCGGCGCCGCGCAGTACCACGGCGTAGACCTCGGCGTCGTCGGCCCAGGCCTGCAAATGCGCGGTTAACTGGCGGACCATGTCCAGGGTGATGGCGTTCAAGCCAGCGGGACGATTGAGGGTGAGGTGGCCGATATGGTTGCGCACGCTTGCCAGGACAGCGTCCTGCTGGACCTCGGCGCGGCTTGCTTGGGATGAAACCTGAGCAGTCATCTCTAACTCCCTGCTTTTATTGTCTTTATCAAGATGTTCGCGGGTGAACTCTCTCGTGATCGTACCAGTGCAAATTTGCCCAGTACAACCCGGAATCCTGCAGGTCGTTGTTGCATTTATGCAGTGCCGGTCAAACCACCCGGCTGGCCAGTACCTCACCGATACTGCGACGTCGGGCATGGCCCTCGGCGGCGTGGATCAGTTGCTCCAACTCTGTCGGTTCGACATCGTAGAACTGCTCCATCTCGGCCAACGCGAGCTTGAGGTCGGCTGCCGTGATGCTCGGCTCGCTCACGGCATTGGCAGAGCCCAGGATAACCGGGGCTGGCTCGGCAAGGCCCTTGGGATAACGCGTGCGCGTGGCATTGTTATAGGCCAGCGCGCAGGCGAGCAGGGCGCCGGCGCCGAGCATCACCGGCGCAAGCTCGTACCAGCCGAGGTTGACCGATGCCGGATCGGCCAGCACCAGGGTCATGGCCAGGCCGCCGGCCGGTGGGTGCAGGCAACGCAGCCAGCAGATGAGAATCACGGTCATGCCCGCCGCCAGGCAGGCGCTGCCCAAGGTGCGCCCCAGGACGCGGGCGACCAACAACGCGACGATGCCTGCACACAGGTAACTGCCCATGATTGACCAGGGTTGGGCCAGCGCCCCCGACGACACGGCAAACAACAGTACGGCCGATGCGCCCAGAGGGCCGAGCAGGTGCAGGGCCACCTCCATGCCGAACACCTGGGCACAGGCCCAGACACTGAACATCGTGCCCAGGGCCATGCCGATGGCTGCACGGCTCCATTCGGCGGGACGGGTGTTGATTGCAGCGGGTAACCAGCGAGCGAGCATTGAGAGACGGTCCATAAACAGCGGGCGAAAAAAAAGGCCTGCCTGGTTTCCCGGAACAGCCCTTTGAAGGTTCCAACATTTGGGGGAAGGAACCTGTGCAGTGTGCAGTGCTTGATAACGCGGCGCCAATGCATATTAATGAGGGTTAAATGCAAAATAAATGCAGCTAAAAGGCCTCGCCGTAGGTAATCGGCCCGGAGTCTGCGGGTGTAGCCGGATTGATCTTGCCCAGCACGCGACTATGGGTTTCTTCATTGAACAGACGCGCTTGCAGGTCTTCGCGCAGCCTTGGATCGTCGGCCAGCGGCCCCTTCAACGCCACCAGTGCGTCACGCAACGCCATCAAGCGATCCAGCCTGGGTAAAGGGAGGGTTAACAGGTTTTCTCGCACGGCATTGTCCTCTCGATGAAGTAAGCCATCGCGCGCGGGCAGCCTACAACGTCCTTGTTGTCATGAAGTGCCCTGGCCCAAGCGTTTCAGGGCAGTCCTGGCGGTCGGGTGGTAGATAGTAAGTGCACGTGGCAGCGAGTCTACAGTTGGGCTCCGAGCACCGGAAGGGAAAGTGCATCAGCCATTACGCAAACAAATGTAGGTGTTTTCTTGGTACCTATGATGAAAGTCGCCCACTCGTGGAGGAGTGGGCGTTCTTTCTTACAGTGCAGCGGGCAAAGCACTCAAGGCGTCGTGGCTTTTGCCAAGTGCAGCAACACATACGGATTTTTGTCGAACGCTGCGGTGAGCGTCGGCGTGATTGAGCGCAGGCGCGGATCGTCCAGTGCCTGGAAGTCAGCCTGGCTCATGACCAACCATGCCGGCGCCTGGACCGGTTTCAATTCGGCAGGCAGTTGGGTAAACAGCGGCACCTTGTCGCAATCGAAGTTGACCATGAACTTGATAGCTTTCGCGTCTTTGCCCAGTGCATGCAACACCAGCGGCGCTGGTTGCTGCTGAACGTGTGCCTTGACGGCAAGGCTGAAGGTGCGGGTGTCGTACACCTGACGTTCCAGGGGTTCAACCACCATGATGTAGGTGGTCCAGAGGGCGAGCACGGCGGCCAAGGCGGGGCCGTAGGTGCGCAGCCGCGAGCGGAGCAATGCCAGCAGGGCCAGCACCTGTAGCGTGCCGAGCACGACGAAGATCAGCTCAAGGTCGGCCAGCGGTTCCGGGTAGCGCCGCCGCGCCACCATCAAGCCAATGGCCAACAGCGTTGGCAACAGCGTCCAGATGCCCAGCATCAAGGCGCGTAGCCACGCAAACTGTCGCCCTTGCGTGACCGCGAAGGGGTACGCGGCAATGATCGCGGCCATCGGCAGCATCGGCAGGATGTAGCGCGCTTTCTTGGCTTGGGGTACCGACAGGCCCAGCATCACCAGCACAGCCGCTGCCGCGCAGTAGAGCACTAGCTTCAAGGCCGGGGCCGGTGCGCGTCGACCGTCCATCAGCACCGCCAGCAGCACTAACAATGCCAGTGGATAGGCCAGGGCGTAGTTGCCCAGGGAGCTGGTGAAGTAATACAGCACGCCGCCGGAGCCTTCGCTGCCATCCATGCGCCCCAGGAACTGCATGCGAATCACGTCATGCATGAAGTCTTCGCCGCCGCTGAGCTTGGCCAGCAGCAGCAACAGACCGACGCACGCCGCCAGCAGCGCCAGTGCCAGCAGGCCGAAGCTGAACAGCTGGCGCCACTGGCGGTTGATCAGGTAATAGCTGCACAACACGCCCGTAGGGATCACCAGGCCGATCGGGCCACGGATGGCAAACCCCAGCAGCAACAGCAAAAACACCCAATGCAGGCGCTTGGCGGCAGCGAAATGATCATGGGCATAGCCTAGGTAGAACACCGCCAACGCCACGGCGGCGAGCATCTGGTCGAGGGAGACTGCACGGGTTTCGCTGATGAACGTACTGCTGAGCAGCAGCATCGCAATACTCAGCAGGCCCCAACGTGGCGAGTAGGGCGCCGTGAGGCGATAGACCAGCACCACGATCAGCGCCGAAGCGACCGCCGTGGGCAGCCACGCCGTCAGGCTGGTGACCTGGCCCAAGGGTACCGACAGCAGCCACGTCAACAGGGTCGATGTCGCCAGGTAATCGGCATACGGCTGACCATAGGTGGTGGGAAAGAAACTCGGGCCATGGCGCAGCATTTCCTGGGCAAACAGCACAAAGCGCGAATCAAAGCCGATGATCGCCTGGTGCCAGTTGCCGACGATAAACAGCAGCAGCGCCAAGAGCCCAAGCCCCAGGGACTGGCGACGGATCGTTGCGCGCTGCCCGGACGGTAAGGCGATGTTCACTTAGCAAGCGTCCTTGACCTGTTCCACCCAGTTTTGCTGGGGGATCGGTAACTCGCAGGAGTCGCCGCGGCCGATGGGGAAGTACTTGAAGCCTTTGCGCGTCAGGCGCTCGCCGTCGTACAGGTTACGGCCGTCGAAGATCACCGGGGTTTTCAGGCGCTGGTGAATCAGGTCAAAGTCCGGCGCCTTGAATTGCTGCCATTCAGTGCACACGATCAACGCATCGGCGCCGCCCAAGGTGGATTCCGGGGTGCCCATCAGCATCAGGCGCGGGTCATCGCCGTAGATGCGTTGGGTTTCCTGCATGGCTTCAGGGTCGAAGGCGCGCACATTGGCCCCGGCAGCCCACAGGGCTTCCATCAGCACGCGGCTGGGGGCGTCACGCATGTCATCGGTGTTGGGCTTGAAGGCCAGGCCCCACAAAGCAAACGTCTTGCCCTTGAGGTTGCCCTGGAAGAACGCGTTGATGCGCTCGAACAGCTTGCTCTTCTGGCGCTGGTTGATGGCTTCCACGGCTTCGAGCAGGTCGCTGGAGCAGTTGGCCTGCTTGGCGCTGTGGATCAGGGCGCGCATGTCTTTGGGGAAGCACGAGCCGCCATAACCGCAGCCAGGGTAGATAAAGTGGTAGCCGATGCGTGAGTCGGCACCGATGCCCAGGCGCACCGACTCAATGTCGGCACCCAGGTGTTCAGCCAACTCGGCGATCTGGTTGATGAAGCTGATCTTGGTGGCCAGCATGCAGTTGGCGGCGTACTTGGTCAGTTCGGCGCTGCGCAGGTCCATGAAGATGATGCGATCGTGGTTGCGGTTGAAGGGCGCGTACAGGTCGCGCATCACGTCGCGCACCTCTTCACGCTCGCAGCCGATGATGATCCGGTCCGGGCGGCGGCAGTCGGCAACGGCGGAGCCTTCCTTGAGGAATTCCGGGTTGGAGACGATATCGAACTGCAGCTCACGGCCGGCGGCGCGCAGGTTATTGAGGATGTGGTCGCGCAATGTGTCGCCAGTTCCGACCGGTACAGTGGATTTTTCCACCAGGATCACCGGCGCCACGCGATGGCGGGCTACCGCATCACCCACCGACAGCACGTATTTCAGGTCGGCAGAGCCGTCTTCATCCGACGGCGTGCCCACGGCAATAAACAACACTTCACCGTGCTCGACGGCGAGTTTTTCGTCGTGGGTAAAGCGCAGGCGCCCGCTTTCCAGGTTGTCCTTGACCATGGCTGCCAGGCCCGGCTCGAAGATGGTCACATGCCCCTTCTGCAGCGATTCGACCTTGTGCTTGTCAACGTCCATGCAAATGACATCGTGACCGACTTCGGCTAATACCGTGGCCTGGACCAGACCAACGTAACCACTACCAAATACACTGATTTTCATGGGGTATTCCTGGGACTTGAGGTGCTAGCACGACGAGAGTTGATAACCAGTACGCCGAGGATGACCAAGGCCACCCCCAAGGTTTTTGAAAGCGAAAAAGTTTCGTTGAACGCCGGCAGGCTGGCGGCCAGCAAATACACCAGCGCGTAGCTGATACTGAGCAGCGAATAGGCGCGGCCCAGGGGTAAGTGCTTCAGTGCGCCGAGCCAGCACAGCATCGACAGCGCATAGGCGATGATCGCCAGGATCACCACGCCCAAGGCGCCCAGGTCGATGCTGTTATCCGTGAAGGCAGCCAGCCATTGGGTGGGAAGCGGCAGGCGCGTCATGCTCCAGCGCATGCCCAGTTGGGCACCACTCACCAGGCCGACACTGCCCAAAGCCAGGGCGAAACCCCGCACGCGACTCATACCTGGCGCCCCAGCAAGACCACGCCGGCAATCACCAGCCCCACGCCCAGCCAATGACGAGCATCAATGGGTTCATGAAACACAAAGCGCGCCATCAGCGTGACCAGCACAAAATTCAGGCTGAGCATGGGGTAGGCAATGCCGACTTCCAGGCGCTGCAACACCAGCAGCCACACCAGCAAGCCCAGGCCCAGGCACACCAGCGCCGACCACAACCACGGCGAGCGCAGTTTCAGTGCCCAGCCGTCTGGCACGCCGCGCCAGCTTTCCACGGCGAATTTTTGCGAGACTTGGCCCATGCAGGTCAGCAGGCAGGCCGTGAGCAGTAGCAGCAGGGTGATCATGGCGCGACCTGGGGGAAAATCAGGATCACGATCTTGCCTTGCGCATAACGCTTGCCGTCAGTGGGCAGCAGTGCGAGTTCTTCTTTTTCGCCGGTGCTATTGACGCGCATCACCACGCCCACCGCGCCGGTACGCCGGGTTTCGGCCATCCACGCCTGGATGCGGTTACGGTCGACCAGACGCGGGGCCGTATCCTCGTAAGCCAGGCCGTACTTGACCTCACCCGAGGTGTTGTACAGCGTGATATCGGGACGTTTGAGGCGCCAGGACAGCGCCGAGGCGGCGCCCAGGTCGTTGCTCAGCAGGGCAACGCTGGGTTGCAATTCGTCGATGTGATCAATGATGAACTGGTCCGGGGTCTTGTTGTAAACCACCGAATGAGGCAACGCCGCAGGCACCAGCAGCACCAGCAATCCACTGCCGATCAGCGGCGCGGCCCACAATGCCAAAGGGCGCGCCGCTTGCAGCAGATTGACCACGATCCAACCGAACAAAAAGATGAACACCAGCACCAGGCTGAGGGTTTCTTCTCCCGGTTCGTATACCGGCTTCTTCAACTGGAACCAGCTGAGGGCCAGCAAGACCAGCACGCCGATCACCAGGTTCAACCAGCCATTGATGCGCAGCACGCGGCCGTGGCCTTGAGCCAGTTTGTCGCTCAGGGCCGAGCCCATCAGCAAGGCCAGGGGGAGCATGCACGGCATGATGTAGGAGGGCAGCTTGCCTTTGGCCAGGCTGAAAAAGGCCAGGGGCATCAACAGCCACAGTAGCAGGAACGCGGTTTTCGGCACGCGACGTTGCAGCCAGGCCTGCTTGAACGCGGACGGCAATAGCGCAACCCACGGCAGCGCGAACCCTACCAGCAGCGGCAAGTAATACCAGAAAGGTTCGGCGTGCTGGGCGTCTTCACCGGCAAAGCGTTGGATGTGCTCGTGCCAGAAAAAGAAATGCCAGTAGTCCGGCTCTTGCAGGTGCACAGCCAGGGCCCACGGCACGCTGACAGCAATCGCCACCACCACGGCAACAGGGCCAAATTTGCACAACTCGCCAAAACGTTTTTGCCAGACGGCGTAGGGCAGGGCGACCAGCACCGGCAGCAACCAGGCCAGGAAACCCTTGGTCATGAAGCCCATGCCGCACGCCAGGCCCAGCAAGGCCCAGGACCACAAGCGCGCACGCCGCGTGGTGCTGTCGAAACAGAACCACAAGGCCACGCCTGTCAGGTTGACCCAGAAGGTGAACTGCGGGTCCAGGTTGGCATAGCCGCCCAGCGCGGCCACGCTGACGAAGCTCATGTAGAGCAGCGTGCTAACCAGGCTTTTTTGCGGGTCGTTCCACAACCGGCGAGAGACTAGATACACCAGCAGAATGCTCAAACCGGTGCTCAACGCCGAGGCAAACCGTACGCCGAACAGGTTCTGGCCGAAGATCGCCTGGCCCAGCGCGATCATCCAGTAGCCGGCCGCAGGTTTTTCAAAGTAGCGAATCCCCATGAAGTGCGGCGAGGCCCACTTGCCGGTCATCAGCATTTCCTGGCTGATTTGTGCATAGCGGGTTTCATCGGGAATCCACAGGCCATGGGTGGCCAACGGCAGCAGGTAGAACACCGCAAACGCGAGCAGGAGCAGGGGCAAGGCCCAGCGGCGGATCATGCCTGCTGTACTCCAAGCCAGCCCTCGCGGCCGCTCAAGGCGCCGCGTACCAACTGTTGCTGGGGCAGGGTGGTCACATCCGTGGGCAACAGTTCGCCCAAGGGTTTGAAATCAATGCCGCGCTGCCCTGCCTGGGCGAGCAACTGGCGAAAATCATTGGCCATCAGAATCCCTTCTACTTCCGCGTGGATCGTGTAGACGTTCAGCTTCGACGCGCTGAAGCGCTCGAGAATGAAGCGGTTGAAATCGTTGGCAGCCACCACCGGCCCGACGACTTCGTCGAAGGTCGGCAGGTCTACCGGAATTTGTGGGGTGCCTGCGCTGCCATCGGCCAGGGTTGGTCGAAACAGGCTGGAGCCCCGGCAATCGCTGTTGTAGCGAAAGTTGAAGCCTTGCTTGGCTTGCACCACACGCTCATCGGCACGCCAGCCAGCGGCCGCTGAACAGTCGATGCGCTCGCCGAGGATGTCGCTCAAGGTGTCTACGCCGCGTCGAATCTGCTCGACCAGTTGGGCCTTGCTCCAACGCCCGGTGTTGGCCTGCCAGCCATGGTGATCCCAGGCGTGCAGGCCGACTTCATGCCCGGCCGCCTTGGCCTGGCGCATCAAATGCCCCAGGTCTCGGCCAATCGGCTTGCCTGGCCAGGCAGTGCCGGCCAACAAGATGTCCCAGCCATACAGGCCGGCCGCGTTGGAGCGCAGCATCTTCCACAGGAACTGCGGGCGGATCAGGCGCCACAAGTGACGCCCCATGTTGTCCGGCCCGACACTGAAGAAGAACGTCGCTTTGACCCCGGCTTCGGCCAGGGAGTCGAGCAACCGTGGCACACCTTCACGGGTGCCGCGGTAGGTGTCGACGTCGATGCGAAGACCTGCCTGCATTACTTTTTATCCGCAATTTCAAGCATGGCTTCACGCAAGAAGAAATCGAGCGTGTTGCCGATGGTTTCGCTCATCTGCACGCTCGGCTCCCAGTTCAGCAGGCGCTTGGCGTTTTCGATGCTCGGCTTGCGGTGCGCCACGTCCTGGTAGCCTGTGCCGTAGAACGCCTTGCTCTCGACGTCGCGGAAACCGGCGAACGGCGGGAAGTTGTGGCGCAGTGGGTGAGCCTCGAACTGACGCAGCAGTTCTTCGCCCAGCTGGCGAATGCTGGCTTCGTTTTCGGGGTTGCCGATGTTGATGATCTGGCCGTCGCAGACGCCATTGTCGTTATCAATGATGCGCGCCAGGGCTTCGATGCCGTCGGCAATGTCGGTGAAGCAACGCTTCTGCTCACCACCGTCGAACAGACGGATCGGCGTGCCTTCCACCAGGTTCAGGATCAGCTGGGTAATGGCGCGGGAGCTGCCGATACGCGCCGAGTCCAGACGGTCCAGGCGCGGGCCCATCCAGTTGAATGGACGGAACAGGGTGAACTTCAAGCCCTTGTCGCCGTAGGCCCAGATCACGCGGTCCAGCAGTTGCTTGGAGACGGAGTAGATCCAGCGTTGCTTGTTGACCGGGCCCACCACCAGGTTGGAGGTGTCTTCGTCGAAATATTGGTCTTGGCACATGCCATAGACTTCGGAGGTCGACGGGAAAATCACGCGCTTGTTGTACTTGACGCAGTAGCGCACCAGCTTGAGGTTTTCTTCGAAGTCCAGTTCGAACACGCGCAGCGGGTTACGGGTGTATTCGATCGGCGTGGCGATGGCCACCAGCGGCAGCACCACGTCGCATTTCTTGATGTGGTACTCGATCCACTCGGTGTGGATGCTGATGTCGCCTTCCACGTAATGGAAGTTCGGGTGGCTGCGCAGGCGCTCGATGGCGTCGGAGCCGATGTCCAGGCCATAGACTTCGTAGCGGTCGTCACGCAGCAGGCGCTCGGACAGGTGGTTACCGATAAAACCGTTCACGCCCAGGATCAGCACACGGGTACGGCGCGGCTTGCGGCCCGACTCGGCGCCGCGCAGCACGGAACCGTCTACCAGGCCCAGTTCATCGGCCAGGGACGGGCCGGCCAGGTACAGGCCGTTTTCGTTGCGCTGGCCGAACTTGACCACCAGGGAATCTTCACCGCAGGCAATGCGCAGCGGGTTGACGCTGATTACACGGCCAGGCGCCAAACCTTCGTTGCCCTTGACCACGTCGGCTTGCCACACGATCAGCTTGTGCTCGCCCACGGCGCAGAAGGCGCCGGGGTACGGCTGGGTCACTGCGCGTACCAGGTTGAACAGTTGCTCGGCAGGTTTTTTCCAGTCCAGCTTGCCATCGGCGGCGGTGCGACGACCGAAGTAGGTGGCTTTGCTCTCGTCCTGGGCGGTTTCGCTCAGCTTGCCCTGGGCCAGCTGTGGCAGAGCATCGCGCAACAGGGCAGTGGCCGCCTCACGCAGCTTGGCGTGCAGGCTCAGGCCGGTATCGCTGCGCTCGATGGTGACTTTTTGCTGGGCCAGGATGGCGCCGGCATCGGCACGCTTGACCATGCGATGCAGGGTCACGCCGGTTTCGGTTTCGCCGTTGACCAGCACCCAGTTGGCCGGGGCGCGGCCACGGTATTTAGGCAGCAACGAGCCGTGCAGGTTGAACGCGCCTTTGCGGGCGGTGGCCAACAGCGGCTCGCTCAGCAGGTTGCGGTAGTAGAACGAGAAGATGTACTCCGGGTTCAGCTTGGCGATGCGTTCGATCCACAGCGGGTGGTTGGCGTCTTCCGGTGCATGTACCGGGATGCCATTGCGGGCGCAAAGTTGGGCGACGGAACCGTAGAAGTTGTTTTCCTTGGGGTCATCGGCATGGGTGAACACGGCGGCAATGTCGTAACCGGCGCTGAGCAGCGCTTCAATGCCTGCGCAGCCAATATCGTGGTAGGCGAATACAACAGCTTTTGAACTCATGACTGGACCTGATCCGAAGAAGAAGTAGAAGTATGGGAAGACACCAGGCCGTCGACCACGACGACTGGAGCCGGTGCTGCCGGTTGGTTGCGCAGCACTTTTTCAATAAAGAAGCGTGGGCGGGCACGTACATCGCTGTACATGCGGCCCAGGTATTCGCCCAGCAGGCCCATGCCGATGAACTGGCCACCGGTGAACACAAACAACACCGCAAACAGCACGAACAGGCCATCACCGGCCCAGTCGGCGCCGAAGGCCAGGCGCATGACGATCAGGGCAAAGGCAAACAGCACGCCCAGCGCCGCCAGGCTGAAACCGACGATGGACAGCAGGCGCAAGGGCGTGGTGGTCATGCAGGTCAGCAGGTCGAACATCAGGCTGATCAGGCGCATGGTGCTGTATTTGGATTCGCCGTGCTCACGTTCGGCGTGGTGCACCAGGATTTCCGTGGTGTGGCGGGCGAAGCCGTTGGCCAGGATAGGAATGAACGTGCTGCGCTCACGGCAGGCGAGCATGGCGTCGACGATGGTGCGGCGGTAGGCACGCAACATGCAGCCGTAGTCGGTCATGGCCACGCCGGTAGAACGTTGCACGGCGAGGTTGATCAAGCGCGACGGCCAGCGGCGGAAGGCCGAGTCCTGGCGGTTATTCCGCACGGTGGCAACCACGTCGTAGCCCAGGGCAGCTTGCTCGACCAGGCGCGGGATCTCTTCCGGCGGGTTCTGCAGGTCGGCGTCAAGGGTGATCACCACTTCGCCACGGCACTGTTCAAAGCCGGCCATGATCGCCGCGTGCTGGCCGTAGTTGCGGTTAAGGATCACCGCTACCACATTGCTGCCGTCTTCCGCGGCGGCGTCTTCGAGCAGTTGGGCCGAGTTGTCGCGGCTACCGTCATCCACCAGGATGATTTCGTATTCGTAGGCCAGATGCTTGCAGGCTGCCGTGGTGCGACGCAGCAACTCAGGCAGGCTTTCTTGTTCGTTGTAGACCGGGATAACGATCGACACGCAATGAATAGGGTAGGGTTTCAAAGATTCATGACCTCGGGCTAAAGCGACTTCAAGCGTGAAAACGGCAGCGTTCATTGGGCAAAACTACAGCCCGCAGGTTACAAAACGGGGCTAAAGATGATGCGTTTTCAATAGGTTAGTCGATAATCCACGGATTGCTCTCAAGTGTTGCCTACAAGGTTAAGCGCAAAAATGTGCAACGAATATGAAAGGCGGATGAAAAACTCGTTTATTTGACAGGCAGACAGCTAGGGTTCAGCTAAGTAATCAAGGCGTTACATGTAGGTCTCACAGGGCGACATCGGAGCTTCGTACAAGACGCTTGGTTCAATCTGAGCGAGGCGATCAGCCCAATGCTCGCCCTTCAACAATCTTCTCTGCATTAGCGCTCAAGTGCCGGTAAAGTAAGCCCTCTCTTGCCAGGGTACTCGGATGAATAGCGTGCAGCTTTTACGCGGCCAGTTGCGGCCAGCGCTGATGGGATTGTTGATGACGGTGGCCTGTGTCACCAGCGTGCGGGCCGATCAAGGCGTCGCGCTGACCGCACTGGACCAGGTGCCGGACGGGGTGGAAGTGCGCGGCAAGCAGGTCGCGGCTTATACCTGGGATGACCGCCAAGGCAAAAACCTGCTGGTACTCGCCGAGCAAGTCGGTGAGCGCGATGACGATGGTACCCAATCGGCCTTTGTCTACGCGGCGCAATACGTGCTGGGTGGCGAGCGCCCCAAGCGCGTGTGGATGCTGTACGACGATGTACAGCACTGCGAATTCGACGCAGGGCTGCGCTTTGACCGGGCTGCCACCAAGGTCACCGACCTGCTGGGCGACGGCAATACCCAGGCCACGGTCGGTTATTCGCGGGCCTGCACCAGTGATGTCAGCCCCAACGAATTCAAGTTGATCATGCATGCCGGCAAGTCCGAGAAGTATCGTCTGCGTGGCCTTGACCGCGTGGGCGCCAGTTGGTGGGACGAGGACGCTGGTGCCTTGCGCGGCATGCCCCTGCCCACCGACTGCAGCGTCGCGGCGCAGCAAGCGCTGGTAAGCCAATACAAGGAGCAGGGCACCGAACTGCCACTGCCAGGTTGCTATGGTGACGAGAAGGACTTTGCCAAGGCGCCGGACAATTACCTCGCCTTTATGCGCCAGCATTGGTTCGCGCTGATGCAGCAACAGGACGCTGACTGGAGCCAATCCCAGGCCCAACCCCAGGCAGCCAGCGAAGACGACGAATCGGCCCCGTGATTTTGTGCCCGGGCCGGTCCTGGGTTAGACTCGGCCTTCGCCAATCCACTAAATACATCGACTAATCAAATAGTTGGTCGGTGTATTTAATCCAAAGGCTGATCTACCTTGACCGAGTCCATTTGCAACCCACTGACCCTATATCTCACCCGCCTGGCGCCTTCCAGCCAACTGACCATGCGCTACGTGCTGCAGGATGCCGCCGACCGCTTGGGTTTCGAAGACCTCAACCTCGAAGAGATTGACTGGCACCTGCTGCAGCCTGAACACGTCATCGCACTGGTGGCTGCCTTGCGCGAGGACGGCTTAGCGCCGAACACTTCGTCGCTGTATGTGAATGCGGTGCGCGGGGTCATGAATGAAGCGTGGCGCATGAGCTTGATCAGCCAGGACCACCTGTTGAAGATGCGCTCGGTCAAGGCTACACCCGGTACGCGCCTGAGCCAGGGCCGCAATCTGCGCCGCACCTTGATCCGCGAGATGCTCGACGTCTGCGCCGCCGACCCTCGGCCCCAGGGCCTGCGGGATGCAGCGGTGATCGGCCTGTTATATGGCTCGGGCATGCGCAAGTCGGAGTCGGTGAACCTGGACTTGGCACAGGTCAACTTTGACGAGCGCAGCCTGCGCGTGATCGGCAAGGGCAACAAAGAGTTGGTCAAGTACGCGCCGGACTGGGCGTTTGCCAAGCTGCAAGCCTGGCTGGCGTTTCGTCGCGAGCACCTCAAGGAAGGCGAGCAGGACGACAGCTTCCTGTTCAACCGCATCCGGCGAGGCAGCCATATCACCCGAGAGCGGATCACCAAGCATGCGATTTACTACATCGCACGCCAGCGCGGTGATCAGGTGGGGGTCAAGATCATGCCCCATGATTTCCGTCGTTCGTTTATCACCCGGGTGATCGAGGAGCATGATTTGTCGATTGCGCAGAAACTGGCGCATCACACCAACATCCAGACCACTGCCAGCTATGACGTGCGTGACGACAATGAGCGGCGGCGGGCGGTGGATCGATTTGATTTGTAGGTGGTAGCCTGAGACACACCACGATCCAAATGTGGGAGCTGGGTTGCCTGCGAAGAGGGCCTCACAGGCGACCAGGATGTTGGATCAGGAGGGTGGCGGCACGCTTGAGGCTAGGTGAGCTGGCAAGCGGCGCAAGGTCCACAGCGTGGTAACCATCGCGGCAAGCGCACACAGCGCAATGCCGATCAACATCGGCGCTGGAGTATGATCGGCGAACACGCCCACCAAGGTCATCGCCACAGCCGCTGTGACCATCTGGATCGCACCCAGCAGTGCAGACGCAGAACCCGCCACCGCACCATGATCCTCCAGCGACAGCACCCCGGCCGCCGGCAATAGCAGGCCAAGAAAGCCAAAACCGATAAACAGCAGGCCCATCATCAAGGCCAGGCTGTCACCCCACAGCGTAGTAGCCGCCAGCAAGCTCATGACCGCCGCCACGCCCACCACCGACCAGCGAATCAACGGCGCCAGGCCAAAGCGGGCGCTGAGGCGGGCGGTCAATTGGCTCATGGCGAAAAACGAGGCCGCGTTGAGCGCAAAGCACAGGCTGAACTGGGTCGGTGTCAGGCCAAAAAACTCGATGTACACGAAGGGCGCGCTGCCGATGAACACGAAGAAGGTGGCCAGACCAAACCCGCACACCACCGACAAGCCCGTAAAGACCGGGTCGCGGAGGAGGGCGCCATAACTGCCGAACGCCTGGCCCAGTGTCTTGCCCAGGCGGCGCTCGGCCGGGTGGGTTTCTGGCAGTTGTACTGCGGTCATCACCAGACACAGCACGGCCACCACCGCCAACACGGCAAACACTTCGCGCCAGCTCCAGATCGAAATCACCAGGCTACCGGCCAGTGGCGCGAGGATCGGCGAAACACTCATCACCAGCATCAACAAAGCCATCAGACGCGCCGCTTCATGGCCGGTGTACAGGTCACGGACAATCGCCCGTGGGATCACCATGCCCGCACAGGCACCGAACGCTTGTATGGCTCGAAAGCCGATCAGCACTTCGATCGTCGGGGCCAGTGCGCAGCCGACGCTGCCAATGGCAAAGATCACCAAACCTGCATAAATCGGTGGTTTACGCCCGAACACATCGCTGAGTGGGCCGTAGAACAACTGGCACACGCCGATAATCATGAAGAACACCGTCAAACTCATCTGCACGGCCGCCGGCGAGGCCTGGAGGCTGGCGCCCAGGGTCGGCAGCGCCGGCAGGTAGATGTCGATGGCAAACGGGCCGACGGCGGTGATCAAGCCCAGCAACAGGGCGAGACGGGCGATACGTTGAGGCATTTGGCAGATCCAGGTAGAGCAACGGACGGTCAGCTTAAGGGAACCGCGCAGATCCGCAAACTTAGGCTTCACTAACAAGCAACAGCTGCCGATACAGCTAGCAGCGACATTGAAACGGTTGGGCTCCCAACCGGCGGTCCTGGCACGGGGTACCACTATGACGATCAAATTACGCTTGGTGCTGTTGATTGCGACCGGGTTGCTCACCGCTTTGATCATGAGCCTGGCTGGCTACCTGGGCAATACGCGGATGGCCGATGCGGTACAGGACAACGACGTCAGCATGACGGTACTGCGCAACCACATGGAAGCCGACATGATGCACGACGCCCTGCGTGCGGATGTACTGTCGGCGATGTTGGTCGGGCTGGGCAAAAGCACCAGTACGCCGGCTGAGGTCAACAGCTCGATCAAGGAGCATGCCGAGCATTTTCGCGAGGTGCTGGCGGACAATCTCAAGCTGCCGTTGGACGCCTCGATCAAGGCCAGCCTGGAAAAAATCAAACCCAGCCTGGACACCTACATCAGTGCCGGCGAGCGCATCGTCGCGCTGGCCCTGGAGAATCCAGAGGCCGCACGAGGGGAACTGCAGACCTTCAATGCCGCGTTCAGCCAGTTGGAAGAACAAATGGCGGCGTTGAGCGAACTGATCGAAAACAATACCCAACTCACCAGCACCGGTACCCGGCAAACCATCAGTAACGCTAACCGGACCTTGATTATTGTATTGGGGGCGAGCCTGCTGTTGCTGCTGGCACAAGGACGTTGGGTGACCCTGAGCATCATGGGGCCGTTGCGCACCGCCAGCCGTATTGCCCAGAGCATTGCCCATGGCAACCTGAGCGAGCCGATTGCCGAACCCAAGAACCAGGACGAAGCCAGTGCACTGATTCGCAGCCTGGCGACGATGCAGCGGGATTTGCGCGGCATGATCGAAGTGGTTCGCAGCAATGCCCATGGCGTCAATGGCATGAGCGAGCGCCTCAGCCAGGGTTGCCATGAAGTGGCAGGCAGCAGCCAGCAACAAAGCGTCGCCGCCAGCACCATGGCCGCCGCCGCGAGCGAAATGACCGCGAGTATCGAAGAAATCACCCGTCACGCCCAACGTGCCCTGGACATGGCCAGTCAGGCTGAAACCCTGGCCAAGGACGGCGGCCGGGTTATCCACCAGGTGGTCAGCGACATGGATGGCATCGCCCGTTCTGCCCAACAGTCAGCCCAAGTGATTCGCACGCTGGACAAGGAGTCCGAGGCGATCTACAGCATTATCCAGGTGATCAAGGGGATTGCCGACCAGACCAACCTGCTGGCCCTGAACGCCGCCATCGAAGCCGCCCGCGCCGGTGAACAAGGGCGCGGCTTTGCGGTGGTCGCCGATGAAGTGCGCAGCCTGGCCGGACGCACCAGCGCCTCCACCCAGGAAATCGCCAGCATGGTCGGGAGTATCCAGCAAAACACCCGTGAAGCGGTGATCAGCATGGAGGAGGGCGTTGCCCAAGTGGACAAGGGCATGGCGGTGACTGCCGAAGTGGAACGCGCCATTCGCGAGATCCTCCAGGCCACGCTGAGCACCACTGAATTGGTCAACGATATTTCCCGCACTATTAGTGAGCAGAGCCTGGCCAGTAATGAGATTGCTCATCAGGTGGAGAGGATTGCGGGAATGTCGGAAAGTAACAGTCGGGTGATTGGCGAGACGGCGTCGACGACGGATGAATTGTCGAGTTTGGCGGGGAAGCTTTCGCAGTCGGTGGATCGGTTTAGGCTTTGATGGATAACGATCAGATATAACTAAACTAAATAGTTATTTAGTTTAGTTATAATGCATGTAAATCTATGGAGGCGGAGGGACCAGAATTCATGGTCCCTCCATCTAATTTACGCGTGTGTCACCAGGTTCGTTGGGTAACACGGCCCAGACTGTGGTCGAATTCGCCTTGGCTCACCGTAACCGGTGCACCAATGCTCAAATCATCCGAATCTCGCTGCCAAAGCCTGAAAATCGGTTTGCCGGCCAGCTCCAAAACTACTAGGTCATCCTGGGTGGGTGGACCGACAATACTGTATTCCTCAGTGATGCCTGGGTATCCAAAGCTAACTGAAGCTGTGCCTTGATCAAAATCAGCGATTCGTTTTGGCTCAACATGAGCATCGACTTCAAGTGTGAAAATGTCCTTTTCCATTGAGTCTAATTTGTTGGTGCGCGTGAAGGACAACTTGAATTTCATCCATGACCTCAATTATCGGTAGCTGTGGTTTGAGCGTGTAGATTCTCATGACGTGCTCGGATAAGCCAACCGTGACGGAGTTGTCGTCAGGTGTCGCGAGCCTGTTTGACTTACGCTTTACTGATATCCAGGTACGGGTGGCTGCCAAGTGATCGAAGCCTGTGCCAGGCTCGAAATCTCATCACCAGAGCCCCCCAGTCCCGTAAATGATGGTACGCATAATGTATATTATGTTAAACGACAGACCATGTTAGAAATGTTCATAAGCCACGTAAGTCACTGATTCGACAAATTCTTTTTTACGCCTACTCTCTCAATGAGCCATGTCCATAGTGCTCATGACGAGTCCTCTTCAGGTCAACGACTACCGCTGCTCGGGCAAGCTGGTGACGCGCGCCGTTGCCCATGCTTGTCCGCTCATGTACGTCCAACTCAAACTCAGGCGCCGCGTTTTCAATACTGCGGCGGCGCATCTACGAGCGATCCAGGCTTTCTATAGCTACGCAAAAAGCCGATGCCTGGATAAGGGCTGTGCGCTCAGACAAGGTGATGCTTGGCACCGAGTGGGGACTGCGCAGCTGAAACCCTCATCTTTGATCGTGACGGCGCCGTTGCTGGTATGCACAGATCTTCAAGATTCTGTCATCGTAATGGCTCTTCATAATTAACATAACTGCCGTTGTGTTTAATTTTGAGGGCTGCTAGCATCGAAATTGCCACGTGGCATTTTCGAGGAGAAAGCTCTCATGCAACTCTCTGTGCGAAAGGCGTTCCTGGAAGACGGGGCCGTCCTGATCAAAGGTTTTCTGAACAAAGATCAATTGGCTGAGTGCCGGGCAGCCTATGACTGGGCAGTCGAGAATCACGGCCCTCATGCAACCCGAATGTTCGACGGGACTGAGCAACAGTCCCATGTTGACAATGCCAACCCCGTCGCCAAAGCCCGTCTTGAAGAACTCGTAACCTCCCTGCCCTTTGGCCAGCTGTTTGCGCAGCTCTGGGGCTCGGAAAACGTGTGGTACTTCGCCGAAGAGGTGTTTCTCAAAGCAGGTGGGCGCGGATCTCGCACGCTTTGGCATCAGGACACGTCTTATCTACCATGGGCCGGAAGCCACTGGGCCAATGCCTGGATCAGTTTTGAATCAGTGCCGAAGAAAAACGCTTTGGAAATCGTTCGAGGTTCGCACAAAGGACCACGCTACGACGGCACTACGTTTCGCGATCCTAACGATCCGACTCAACCGCTGCATGGCGGCGACGCATTACCACGCCTGCCGGATATCGAGGCGCTGCGCCAAAACGATCCCGAATCATTCGACATCATTTCGTGGGCTACCGAGCCTGGCGATATCGTCTTGCTGCATCCGGGTTCACTGCATGGTGGCGCTCCAGTGGATGAAGCTTTCCCGGATCGTCACACCTTCGTTTTCCGTTTCTTTGGCGACGACGCCACCTTCCATCCTTTACCAGAAAACAGCGCGAGCGGTTACCCGCAGCAAGGCGTGCTGTTTACTGAAGAGCTGTCGACCCTGAAAGCGGGAGACGGCTTCCGCCACCCAACGTTCCGCCAATTAATATAAAAGGAGCATTGCCATGAACACTCAAGTCCTGCAGCGTCAGTCCTTCAACCCTGGTCACACCCAGGCAATCTACGACAACTTCCACTTTTCCCAGGCAACACGCGTCGGCAACATGATCTGGGTGTCCGGCCAGGTCGGTATCGACGAGGCCATGGTTCCCGCCGAAGGCATCCAGGCGCAATCCCATCTGGCGTTTCAGTCTTTGCGGACCATCCTCGAAGCTGCCGGCGCAAGCCTGGCTGATGTCGTCGAGTTGATGACGTTTCATACCGATCTGCAGGGCGAAGTGCACGCCTTTGGACAGGTAAAGGACGAATACTTCCCTGAACGTTATCCAGCCTGGACCGCTGTCGGCATTTCACAACTGGCAATGCCGGGCTTGCGCGTGGAGGTTCGGGCCGTCGCGGTGATTGGCAGCGGTCGAATCTGAACGATTGCATGATCGCGACGTGCCAAGCCAAAATGGCGTTCGCAGCCGCTGCCGGCTCAACGCCTTCAACCAACGGAATCACTTTCTCTCATGCATGATGCTCAAGCGCCTTCCACGGATAGTCAGCACTCCAAAGACAGTGATTCAGCGCCCGCCCCACGTCGCGGCCGCCCGGTAGGTAACCGTCTGGAAAAACGCGGTGAACTGTTGACTGCAGCCATCGAAGTCATTGCGCAGGAGGGTTATGCCGGGACGTCTCTGCGCAAAGTTGCCAGCCATGCCGGCTGCACCACGGGCGCCGTGACCTATTACTTTGCCAATAAAGAAGAAATGATCACGGCGGCGGCGCAGAGTCTGTTTGACGAGTTCGATCACTTGCTGGATGCCGATCAGGAAAAAGTCGATATCAGGGCAATGATCGAGCAGTGGTTGAACCTGACTCAAGCCAACGACTCGGCGCGTTGGCTGGCCCTGTTTCAGATGCTTGCACACGCCCGGCACGAACCGGTGTTTGCCGACGTAATCCAGAAACGTTACTCGCGCTTTCGCGAGGATCTCGCAAGCATTCTGGGCAAAGGACAAACCCAGGGCATCATTCGCAAGGACATTGCTGCCGATCTGCTCGCCGATCAGCTCAGCGCGCTGAGTGACGGCTGGATGATGATGTTGCCAATCGAGCCAGAGCGATTTGAAGCCAAACGCAGCAAGGCCTTGATGGATGCGGTCATCACGCTGATCAGCCCCGCTCGCTAAACCCTACCCTGCCCTCAGGCATCCAGAAGATTCGCTTCATTTGCGCAGCGAATCCTGCTTGATGGCGCCCGCCTATCTCTCACCCCCTCGGTTAATCGCCATTGCGCCGATTTCACTTTGCTGAATTCCTGTTCCGTCATATATTTGAATAACATCTGTGATTATAACTAAAAGACGGAGGTGACGATGGATGCGGATCTCGATGAACTGTCGACGCAATCACGACAGCGACGATTGTTATTGCAAGCGGTTGGAGGCTCGGCCCTCGCCGGAGGGCTCGGTGTCACCGGGCGTGCGATGGCGCAAACCCAACCTTTAGACACCTCGATACTGGATGTGGTGATCATTGGCGCAGGCCTGTCCGGGCTTACGTCTGCCAGAGACCTCCAGGCCGCTGGCTGCGAGTCGTTTGTCGTGCTTGAAGCCCGCGATCGCGTCGGTGGTCGCACCCTTAACCATGACCTAGGCAATGGCGTAATCTGCGAGGCCGGTGGGCAATGGATCGGCCCCGGTCAAACGTCAATCGCCGATCTGGCCAGACAGCTTGATGTCGCAACCTTCCCTACGTACTACAAGGGCAAGGCGGTCTATCTGATAGACGAGGTAACAGTCCAAGAGGACGTCAGCGATGGTCCGAATTCCAATACTGACATCGTCGCAAAACTGAACAAACTCGCCGAAGGCGTCCCCAGCAAAGCGCCGTGGAAAGCCAAGGATGCGGGTGAGCTGGACAAACTCTCGATTGGCCAATGGCTGGCCGGGCAAGGCATCAGCAATGTCGACAAGATCGGCTTCAACATGTCCGTGAGCCTCACCTTCGGTACCACGCCGGCCGGCATGGGGCTCCTGCATTACCTGGCGATGATCAACTCCTCTGACTGCCGTCTCGAAAAGCTCGAAGGTGTCCAAGGGGGTGCACAGGAATCACGTTTGGTAGGCGGCTCGCAAATCCTCAGCTTGAAGATGGCGCAAGCTCTCGGAGAAAAAGTCCGATTGGCGTGCCCAGTGCGCAAGATTGTCGGTTGGGATCGTGATGTCGTCGAGTTGCATACCGATCAGGGCATCATGCGCACGCGGCAGGTGATTGCCGCGCTGAGCCCGGCGCTGTGCAATCAGATCGTCTTCGATCCACCCCTGCCCTCCGGGCGTGCCGAGCTGCATCGGCATTGGCCGGCCCATGCACCGATGCGCAAGACCGTGCACGTCTATGAGCGCCCGTTCTGGCGCGACCAAGGCCTCAACGGCCAGATCGTGCAAGTGGAAGGTCCGCTGATCTGGGCCTTTGACAATTCGCCGGAGGACGCCAGCCTGGGTGTGCTCAGCGGCTTCGTCAGAACTGGCCAATTACCCCATGACCCCAAAACCGCGCAGGACACCTTGTCGGCGATCTACGCCAGCGCCATGGGCGAACAAGCCCTGCACCCGATTCAGTTTCATGATCTGGACTGGGGCAAGATCGACCCGTGGAGTTTGAGTTGTATTTCCCCCATGCCTCCCGGTTTCTGGACGCAATGGGGCGAGTATCTGACGCCGGCGGTCGGCCGCATGATCTGGTCGGGTACCGAGACTGCGCAGATCTGGGCCGGGGCAATGGACGGTGCAGTCCGCGCCGGACATCGCGCGGCAATGGAAGCGCTCCAGGCGTTACTTCAACCTCGGAGGAACGCCTGATGAAGCGGATTATGATGGTTGGAGCCATCGTCGTGAGCGCAGCGTTGGCCGGATCAATTGCGATGTATGGACCGGAACTGTGGGCGGGCTATCGTTTCATGCAGGCCGTGGATCAGCACGACGCTGCATACCAGGCCAATGGCGGTGCGTGGCCACAGTTACAGGACACCTGCGCGCTTTGCCATGGCGCTAACGGTCAACCGCGCGACGCTCAATACGCAGCGCTTGCAGGGCAGACCGCAGCGTACATCGAAAACCAGTTGCACGCGTTTGCCGAAGGACGTCGCCACAGCGCACAGATGGAGCCACTGGCGGCCAATCTGACGGACGAGCAGATCAAACGTCTGGCCGCCTATTTTTCCGAACAGAAACCTGGTGTGACTGAAGTCCCGACGAAGGATGATGCGCTGGACCAGCGCAGTCAGCGTGTGGTCGCCGCCAACGGGTGTGCAGCCTGCCACGGCGAAAAACTCTCTGGCGGCCCCCTGGCTCCGCGTATCGCCGGACAAGGGCAGCTTTATCTGAGCGATCAATTGAGCGCTTTCAAGTGTGGCCAACGCACCGATCCGACGCAGGCCATGAATGCCATGGCGGGCACCCTGTCCGATGAAGACATCAAGGCCGTGGCGCATTATCTGGCCAAGCTGAACCCTTGATCCTGCACGGGCAAGGATGCCCCCCGTCCTTCTCTGCATCACGCAAAAAAGCCGCCAGAACGGCGGCTTCGAACACTTCAACTACCCCTCAGCGCGTTTGCAGAGCTGCCATTGCGCCCTTCGCGCGCTCCAGCGCGCAATACGCGTAATACAGGTGCACCAGCAGATAAGCCCAGGTCGTCAGTGCAAGCACGTAGAAGTTCAGCAGTACATTGCTATCGTCGCCGGGGATCTTGTAGAAGTCGTAGATGCACGCAATGGTCAGTGAGGCGAGCATGCCAAACATCACTCCGATCGCGTGCAGTGACTCTCCAACGGTTGCCAGGCGTACTGCGAAATACACCAGGTAGACCGAAAATATCATCCACATCAGCACGTAGAAATACGGTAGGAGCGGGACCAGAACCTTGGCCGAGATCAACGCGAGTGTGCCCAGCAGAGCGCCGGCAAACATCATGAGTTCCTTGCCCACAGACGGCTTGTAGGCATGCGTCACCGCCATCAGCCCGAGCGCGGTAATCAGCGGAATCCCAAAGGCTCTGGAGAACGCGTCGCAAAAGTATGAAATCAGGTACGCATGCTCCGATCCCGTCAGGAAAAAAACCAGGAAGTTTGTTGCGGAAAAGGCAACCACAAACCACTCCAGAGCCAGTAGCAGGTTTCTTTTCTTCAGAAACCTGATGCCGAAGGTCAGCCCATTGGCAAGCAGCAAGAAACAGGCAAGGCACAGCACAATATTTCTCGGTTCCATAACGATAGCCTCGGTACAGCTGACAGATAATTTGATGGATTAGCGGGGTTGAGGAACGAGTGCGGCCAGATAAGCCGCAATCGCTTGGCGCTCCTGCGCTGACAGCGCTGCGGCCATGGCTTGCATGGCACCACTGGGCTCAATGCGCTCGGCGCTGGCAAAAGCGTTGAGCTGGGCCAAAAGGTAGTCCTGCCCTTGTGCAGCCAGGCGTGGGAAGGCGTCTTGGCCCATCAGTTGGGCACCATGGCAGGCGGTGCAGCCTCGGGTTTGCACCAGTTGTTTGCCCTGATCCCTCAGCCCCTCGTCAGGACTGACAGCCGCATGGGCAACGACCGATTGCCGGGCATAAAAATTCGCCAGTAGATCAATATCATCCGGGCTGAGGGTCATCGCCAACGGCCCCATGTTGGGCGCAAGCCGTTGTCCGCTCGCAAAATTGCGCAACTGGGCAGACAGATACGCGGCGGGTTGCCCGGCCAGGCTCGGATACCTCGAGTTCATCGAGTTACCGTGGCTGCCATGGCAACCGGTGCAGGCATCGGTCAGATGGGGCCAGTTTCCGCGTTCGGCCTGGTAGGCCTCAGTGGAGGTGGTGATGTAACTCTGCAGCCGATACAGATCGAGCAGATCGCGGCCAAAAATCGCCAATAGCACCGCAATGACCACGATGACGCCAAGCGCTATGATTTTTTTCATTGCCGCCTCCTACACCCTACGTAATGCGTTGAGCACCTGTAAGGCGCTGTGGCGTCCGGCGCGCACGGCACCGTCCATGTAACCTGCCCAGATGTCAGCGGTTTCGGTGCCCGACCAGAACAGATTGCCGCAGGGCGGACGCAGTGCCTCGCCGTGTGTCGACCAGAAACCGGGGGGAATCGGCGACACGCACGTAATGGTCCACGGGTCGGCATGCGCCCAGTCATGATCGTGATAGGAAACCGGCTCGAGCGCTGCGTCCCCCAGGGCACGTGCATAGATTTCGGTCTGCATACGCTTCGCGGCCTCTAGGTCGGTGGGGGCTGCGGCATTCAAAATGAACGCATTGATCACACCGATTTCGCCGTTTGGCGGCGAGTTGTCGTATGCCCAGATGACCGGCCCACCGACCTGAATGATATGGCCGTTCAAGCCTTTGTCGCGCCAGAAAGGCCGCGGGTAGACCATTGTGGTCTTGCGTGCCGGCGAGTGCGCCGGCCAGGCTCGCTGCAGGGCGGCGCGGGTTTCGGGCAGCGGTGGATCGTACTGCAGGCGTTGGCACAGTGCTGGATGAATCGCCATGATCACGCGCCGGGCGCGGATCTCGCCCTGATCCGTTTGCAGTCTGACGATGTCGCCGTTCCAGTCAGCAATTTTGCGCACCGGGCACGACAAGCGAACCTTGTCACCCAGCAATTGCGCCATTTTGCTGCTGAGAACCTGTGAACCGCCGACGACCCGCGTCCCTTGCGCGCTGTCCTTGATCGAGTCGAGCCGCATGTATTCGCTGCCGGCCGAATTGATCATCGACAGAAAATGCAGAAAGCCCATCTTCGCTGGTGTGACGCCGCAGGTCAGGAGAAAGCTGGCATTCCACCCTGCGCGGTCTTCCGGTTTGATGTTTTGCTGAGCCAGCCAGTCGCCTGCCGAGAGCTTGTCCAGTTCGGCCAGTCGGGGGGATTTCCATGGCGCGCCGCACGGCACATCACGCGACAGCTCGCTGAGTTTTGCCGAGACGCTTTCGTCGGTACCGAAGGTGCCTTTCAAATCGACGGCGACACGTCCATCGCCACCGAGGATCACGGTTTCCCCCTCATAGAAACTGGGAAAGGTGCCGACCTCAAGCTCACGGGCCAGGTCCGCTACGGCGGTTTGTCCGGGGCCGATCCACTGGCCTCCGGCCTCGGAGATATAGCCGGAACCCAAGTCATGATTTAGCGTACGGCCACCGACACGATCACGCGCTTCAAGCACCAGCAGCGACTCGCAACCCGCCAGATGCAGATCACGAGCGGCGGTCAAACCAGCCAGGCCGGCACCGATGATCACCACATCAAACACATCGTCCGGGTTGTCTTTGAGCAGCGCATCGGCGGCAGTGGCCAGGCCAATGTTCAAACCGATCGATCCCACGGCGGCAGTGGCACCGGCCAGTTTGAGTAGTTGCCTGCGCTTCAAATCAGGAGGGGCGTCAGTGCTCATGTTCGTTGCCTCACATCACGTTATTGTTGAATTGAACGCCCGTGGCCGAGCGTGGGTGCGGCAGTAAAAAAGGGGTGACGAAAACGCAAACATTCGTTTGTCTTTCTGCAGGCGAACGCCTACCGGCCCCAGGACTTCAAGGTCAGCGTCATCATGCAAACTCAGCGTGTTGGTTCTATAAGCCTCAGCCGTCAGGCATGAGGGCGCGCAACTTTGCGGTTGGTGTATTCGTCCAGCAGATGTGCCCCTCCCAGCGCCACATTCACGGCGCACCACTGCAGCGGTTCGGGCAGGGTTTTCGGGGTTTTATGCCGCAACGCGGCGAGCAGCGGATGCTCGATACCGCCGATTCTTTCCGCCAGCAGGTGACCGATCAGCGACTGCGATGCGACGCCGTGTCCGGAGCAACCCGCGGTATAGAGAATGTTGTGGTGCGACCCGGTTTCGCCCACCACCGGCAACGCGTCGTAGGCCATGCTGACGTAACCACTCCAGCACGCTTGAATGCCGACACCGCGTAACGTCGGGAAACGCACGCCAAGGTTGTCTTGCAACGCGCGGTAGGTCACCTCATCGGGAATGTTCGGGGTTTTCGAGCCGTAGGCATAACCCAGCCGTTTAGTGGTCATCAGCAGCGTATTGCGTGCGGTCAGGCGATGGCTTTCCATCACCAGGTGCGGCGTGGTCAACCCTTCCCGCCCTGCCCAGCCCAGCGATGCCAACTGCTGTGGTGTCAATGGCTCGGTTTCGACCGCCGACACTCGAAATGGAACGACTTTGTCGCGCAGAAGACCGAGTTGCGGCGTATAGGCATTGGTGGCCAGCACCACTATCGGCGCGCTCGCTTGCCCGCGTGGCGTCCGGCAGGTGATCGTCGACCCGTCGGAGTACGACTCAAGCTTGGTGTTTTCATACAGCCTCACTCCCGCCTGAAGTGCAGCGCGGCGCAGGCCCATCACATATTTGCCAGGGTCCAGCGTACCGCCGTGGCGTTGCAGGCAGCCAAACAGAAAGGCCGGTGGAATGCCCCGCGCGCGCATTTGTGCCTGATCCAGAAACTCGGTTTGCGAACCCAATTCGTGGCCCACGGCCATGCTTTTGCGCAGCCTTTTCTCCTGCGACGGATGGATGCCCGCCCTAATGATGCCCGATGCGTTGTAGTCGCAGTCGATCTCCAATTCGCGTAAGCGACCTTCGACGTAGGCGACAGCTTCGTCATAGAATTTGACGATTTTTTGCGCTTTTTCCTTGCCAACACGTTTCAAGAATAACTCGAACTCAATGCCGACGCTGCCGCCCAGATAGCCGGCATTCCGCCCGCTGGCGCCGAAACCGGCAAACGCCTGCTCCAGCACCACAACCTTGGCCCCTAACGCCGTCAGTTCCAGGGCGGTGGACAGCCCGGCGAAACCGCCACCGATCACGATGACGTCCGCGCTGACATCGCCCTCAAGCTCGGGTTGCAGATCAGCCGGAGTTTCGACCCAGCCACCCAGCCGACGGAAATGCCCGCCGGCGAAGTGGCTTTCCAGCTCTCGTGATTGGTAGGTCATGGACATGTGATGTGCTCCTATTGACTCAGGATGTGAATAGCGACGGCTGCTTCCTCTACACCTTGCAGACCGCCACCGTTTTCCTGGATGGCATGCCGCGCACCGGGTACCTGGCGTGCACCGGCCTCCCCGCGCAACTGGGTGGTCAGCTCGTACAACTGACCGATCCCTGTTGCACCCAGCGGATGGCCCTTAGATTCCAGGCCGCCAGAGGGATTGATCGGCAGGCGACCACCCAGGGTGAAATCGCCGCGTTCGGCACACACCCCACCCTCCCCCAGCGGCGCAAGCCCGAGGTTTTCCGCCTGGATGATTTCGCCCATGGCCGAGGCGTCGTGCACTTCGGCCACGTGCATGTCCTGCGGGCCAAGGCCGGCGATTTCGTAGGCTTCACGCGCTGCCAACAGGCTGACGTGCTTGTGCGGCTCGTCGAGCCCACGCAGGGTGAAGCTGCGGATCACGCTGGCGGCGATCCGCACACAACGTTTCGGGTCGGCACCAATGCGTTTCAATCCCGCCTCGGTACAGAGAATCGCGGCGGCCGCGCCGTCGGATAACGGCGCACACATCGGCAGCGTGATCGGATAAGTGATCGGCGGCGCGGCGAGCACTTCTTCAATGGTGAAGGTCTTGCGAAATTGCGAATACGGGTTGTGCACCGAGTGTTGATGGTTCTTGGCGCACACCGCTGCAATCTGTCGCTGAGTGGTGCCGTAGGTCTTCATGTGCCAGCGACACATGGCGGCATAGATGGCCATGAACTTGCTGTATGGACGATCGGATTCCGAGCCCGGCGGCACCACGATGCCCTCGCCCATTTTCACCAGCGTCGCGTAGTTTTCCTCGGCGGTGGAAACGTCCCAGCCGGTTTCGAACAGGGCCAGCGCCCGCGCCTTGTCCGGCACGTTCATTTTCTCCGCGCCCAACGCCAGGGCTACGTCGGTAGCCCCCGAGCGCAAGCTCTGCACTGCCAGATGAACCGCGGTACTGCCCGAGGCGCAGGCGTTTTCGACGTTGTACACCGGCACCCCTTCGAGGCCGATCTTGCTGCACAGCACCTGCCCGGGAATCGACAGTTGCCCTTGCAGATGACCGTTGGTGATCCCGGCGTAGAACACCGCACCGATATCGGCGCGCAGGGCACCGGAATCGGCGAGTGCGCCTTGCAAGGCCTCCAGCGCCAGATCCTGAAGGCTTCGGTCCAAGTGGCGACCGAACTCGGTCATGGCAATGCCGGCGATGTAAATAGGTTCCATCAGATCATTTCCCTCAGATACGCCGCTCAACGTTTTGCCAGTAATGGGCACGCAGATCTTTTTTCAGTACTTTGCCGACCGGGCTGCGTGGCAATGCATCAATGAAATCCACGGTTTTCGGCGACTTGACCGAACCGAGCCGGGTCTTGCACAGCTCGATCAACTCCTCAGCAGTGACGGTATGCCCGGCGCTCAACTCGACCACGGCCTTCACGCCCTCGCCCCATTGCTCATCTGGCACACCGATGACGGCGCAGTCCTGCACCGCCGGATGACTCCACAGCACTTGCTCGACTTCACTGGGATAAACGTTAAATCCGCCGGAGATGATCATGTCTTTCTTGCGGTCGGTAATGTGCAGGTAGCCGTGCACATCGAAATGGCCGATGTCGCCGGTGTGCAGCCAGCCATCGACGATGGTTTCTGCGGTTTTCTGCGGATCCTTGTAGTAGCCCTTCATCACCAGATCGCCGCGCACACAGATTTCTCCGGTTTGGCCCTGGCCGAGAATGTCTCCGGCGTCGCTGAGAATTTCCACCCGAACCAGCGGATTAGGACGGCCTACCGATGACAAACGCTCGTCCGTTGCAAGACGTCCACCGTGCAAATGTTCGGCGGGCGGCAGGTTGGAAATCGAGGCCGGCGCTTCCGTCTGACCGTAACCGCCGGCCATTACCGGGCCAAAGGTCTCGATGGCTTGCTTGAGCTTGTCCACCGACATCGGTGCCGCGCCGTACAGGAAATACTTCAACGAGCTGAAATCGACCTTCTGCGCCAGATCCGGAACATCCAGCAGTCGATAGATAACCGTCGGCGGTAGAAAGGTCTCGGTGACCTTGTATTTCGGAATCATTGCCAGCATCAGTGCAGGATCCGGCTTAGTAATGATCACCACGGTGCCTCCGCGCGAGGTGCACGGCAGGGACAGCGTGCCGGCGGTATGCGTCATCGGCGCCGCCGCCAGGTTGACCGGCGGATGCTCATCGGCATATGGGAAATTGATCATAAAGTGCGCGCAGAACGTTTGGATGCTGCGATGAGTGTTCATCACCCCTTTCGGCAGCCCCGTGGTGCCGCCGGTTGGCGAGAGCGCCACGACATCATCGAGTTGATACTCGACCTTCGGTGCCGTGGCCGGCTGATCCGCGATCCAGGACTTGAGCGACGGCGCCCCGGGCAAGTGCTCGTCGATGCAGATCCACAACCGGATTTTCGGCAGGCTCGAACGCAACGCGTCGACGATCGGCGCGAACTCTCGTTGAAAAAACAGCACCTCGCAGTCGAAGGCATCGAGCACGTGACGGTTCTCTTCGGCGCTGTTGCGTGCGCCGATGGGAATCCAGCACAGGTTGGCGCGCCAGAGCCCCAGGGTGCAGGTCCAGGCCACCGCATCGTTGGCCGACCAGACTGCGCCCTTGGTGCCGCCGGGCAGGTCGGCGGCTAACAGCGCGTTGGCGATCCGGCTAGACAGGTTGCGGACTTCGGTGAAGGTGAACACCCGATCGTCCTGGATGTACGCCGCGCCGTGCGGATTGATCCGCCAGCCACGGTCGAAGAAATCAATAATCGCCATGTTATTCACTTCACAGTTGAGTAACGGTTGCGCGGGCCAGGCCACGCTGCTCGAGGAAGCCCAGCAGATAGCGATGACCGAAGGCTTTCGAGGCCGAGGCGAAACCGGTTCTGGCGGTGTCGTTATTCAACAGTTTGACCACGGCTGCGGCGTGCAAGGCCCCGGTGGCGATGTAAGGCGTGATGCCATGCACGGTGGCACGCACGGCCGTCAGTTGACCACGACCGATTGCGAAGTCAACGGTGCGTTGCAGAGTGCTGCGTTCACGCGGTGGCATGCTCGGGGTGGTCGATTGCACGAGGCTCTGGATCACCGCGTCCTGCTGTTCTTTGGGCAGGTGCTTGTATTCGGCTTCCCACTTCTCACCCAGGCCGTGGACCATTTTCATCACCGGGTTGTCGTAGAAGCCGACACAGGACATGCAACTGCGTACCCGGCCATCCTCTTCGTAAAATACCGGTAGTGAAGTGCCGCCCCAAGGCAGGCAGAACACAGCTTCCAGCAGATCAGGACAAACCACGTTGAAGCTTGTGTTCGGCGCATAAGGCACCAGTTCCTTCTCCCACAGGTAGGCGCCGGGGTAACGGACGCCCTCGAAAATGGTCGCCGTTGAACCGACAGTCACCCCAGCGGCACCGGTGCGTGGGCCGCGGGTCAGTGTCGCGGTTTCCAGCGAATCGACGCCCGGTGTTTCCAGGGCCAATTCGGCGGCGATCTCGGCGTAGGTGTACATGTACGCCAGCGATGGCGACAGCAGCAGCCCGGCCTGGCGATACAGCTCGCCGAACTGATCACGCAAGGCTCGAATGTGCGCCTGCTCTCCGGCTGGATCCAGATAATGGCAGCCAGCTTTCAAGGCCGCTTCTACGGCAGTCAGGCCAAAATTGATGAACGGGCCGACCGTGTTGCACACCACGCGCGCACCTTTGAAAACCGAGACCAGCGCGTCGACCTCGTGGGCGCATTCAATGATTTCGTAAGTGGCCGACTCCAGGCCGACGACGCGTTGTGCCATCATTTCCTGAGCACGGGCGGCGTTGCGAGCGACGGCGGTGAACGGGATGTGCTGGTCGATCAACCAGTCCATGATCAGCATGCCGGTGTAACCACTGGCGCCATAGACAACGACAGGATATTTGGCCATCGGGATTTACCTCATTTGTTATTGTTGGATGAGTGATGTCGGGTGCATTCAGAATCAGTTGTTAGCCCAGCCTTCGGCGTACAGCTGCTGGGCGAGCAGCCCCAGGCGCATGGTCAGGACCCGGTTTTCGCCGTCCTCGATCAATGACGACTGGGTGTCACGCAAGAGTTTTTCGATCGGGTATTCACGGGTGGTGCCATTGCCACCGAACAGGCGGAAAGCTTCCTGCACAACGGCCATCGCCTCTTCGGTCACCGTGACTTTGGCGGAGGCGGTGGCGTACGGATGGGTTTGCGGCGACAGGCGCGCGAAGCTCAGCGAACGTCGGGCGACCGCACGGGCCGTTTCGACCCGACGCAACATGTCACCCAGGCGCAGACGGGTCATCTGGTGGTCGATCAATGGGTGCCCGCCCTGGCGGCGCTCATGGCAGTACTGCAGGGCCATTTCGAAGGCGGCTCGTGCGACACCGGTAAACACCTGGCCCATGTGGGTGCCAGCGAACGACCAGGAAGAACTGACGGCGCCGTAGTAGTTGTCGCGCTCGGCGATAGCAAAGCGCCGAGGCACTCGTACGCTGTCGAAGTAGATTTCGCCTTGAGGCAAGGATCGCTGCCCGATTTTGTCCAGCGGCTTGCCTTTGGACACGCCCTTCAGATCAAGCGGAATAATCAGCGCAATCCCGTGCGGCCGGCCGTTCTCATCGTAAAAACCGTCACCGTAATCGGCGCAGATCAAGCCCAGTGCCACTTGGGCAATGACGCCGTTGGAGACCCACGCCGAGCTCTGGCCGTTGAGGATGACTTCATCGCCAACCACTTTGGCAGTCAGGTTGCCGATATTGCCGAGCTTGCCCGCTGGCCAGTCTCGCGCCATGTCGAAGATCTGGTTGTCGCTGCCACGGTCGGGTTGGGTG
>NZ_WKFA01000024.1:0-81104 GCF_021605325.1 Pseudomonas sp. PA-7-1E | reverse complement strand
GCATAGGCCGGTGTGTCTATCACCCCAGGGCTGATCACATTGACTCGACGCGGCGCCAGTTCTTTGGCCAGTTGTTTGCCCAAGGCCTCGGTCGCAGCGTTAATGCCCGTCTTGATGAACTGCCCTGCCGCCAACTTGCGCCCCAACTGGCCCGAGGTCAGGGTGATGCTGCCCTGTTCGTGCAAAAAGGGCAGCGCGTGTTGAATGGCGCGTAGTGCGCCCCAGAGCTTCACATCGAAGTTGTCCTGGGCTTCATCCAGGTCTGTTTCAATCAAAGGCTTGGCCCGCACCGAAGGCCCCGAGGTGTAGACCAGATGGTCAAAGCGCCCCACGGTTTCGAACAGTTGCGTTAACGAGGCGCTGTCGGTGACGTCCACCGGCTCGCTGCGCAGCCCGCTGTCGGAACCTGGCGCCAAGCGGCGCCCGGCCACGATCACATGCGCGCCTCGCGCCAAGGCTGCCTGGGCCACTGCCGCGCCGATACCGCTGCTGCCGCCGATGACGATGATGGTTTTACCGCTCAGAGAAGAGGTCATGAGAAAACTACCTGGGTCAGAAAGTGAGCGTTCATCTTCCCAGCTTGGCAATCGATGAAAAATCCGGGTAAAACGACAAGATCTTTAAAGGATTTTTATCAATGAGCTCCATTCTCGACCTTGAAGTCTTCGTGCGCAGCGCCGACACCGGCAGCCTGACGGCCGCCGCCCGTGGCCTTGGCCTCACGCCGGCGGCGGCCAGCATTGCCCTCAAGCGCCTTGAAACCCGCCTCGGCATCCGCCTGCTCGCCCGCTCCACCCGCAGCATGCGCCTGACCGAAGAAGGCCGGCGTTACCTGGACAGTGTGCGGGTGGCACTGGAGGCGCTGTCGGACGGCGAGCACGCCATCAAGCAACAGGGCCAGAGCCTCAGTGGTTTATTGCAGTTGGCCGCGCCCTCGGACTTTGGTCGCAATGTGCTGCTGGGCTGGCTGGATGAGTTCAAGCTGGAGCACCCCACCATCCGTCTGCAACTGTTGCTCAACGACAGCAATGCCGACTTGTTTCGCGACACGGTCGACATCGCCTTGCGCTTTGGCGTGCCTAGAGACTCCAGCCTGGTGGCCCTGCCGGTGGTGCCCGATCACCATCGCATTGCCTGCGCCAGCCCCGACTACCTGGCGCGCCACGGTACTCCGCATACGCCCGAAGATTTGGCCCACCACAGCACGCTGCGCTATATGCGCCGGGGCCAGGCCAATAGCACCTGGTATTTCCGCCAGGGGGCGTTGCTTCAAGAAGTCGAGGTGAGCGGTGACTACCTCAGCGATGACGGCGAGATTGTCCGCCGCTGGGCGTTGGCGGGGCATGGCATTGCCTATAAGGCCAACCTGGATGTGGCCCGTGATATTCAGGCTGGGCGGTTGGTGCCCTTGCTACCCGACTGGCAAGGCGAACCCGCGCCGTTCAACCTGATGTGCCCGCACCGCCTGCAAGTGTCGGAACGCGTGAAAGTGCTGCACCGTTTTTTACAGGCCCGCTGCCTGACTTTGCTACGCACATGAAGAAATGCCCCCAGGGCTTGTTCCAGAGCGCTCGGGTCTGGTATTGCATCACTTACATTTGCGTGAGGAGCTTTGCATGAATTACCGCACATTGGGCCAGTCCGGGTTAAAGGTCAGCGCTCTGACCCTCGGCACCATGATGTTTGGCGAACAGACCAGCACCGAAGATTCGCTGCGCATCATCGACAAGGCCTGGGACCAGGGCATCAATTTCATCGACACGGCGGACCTGTATACAGGCGGGCGCTCCGAGGAAATCGTCGGCGAGGCGATTGCACGCAACCGCCAGGACTGGGTGGTGGCCTCCAAGGTCGGCTTCGGCACTACCGACGGCGTGCCCAACCGCAGCGGTTTGAGCCGCAAGCGTCTGTTCAACGCGCTGGACGCCAGCCTGGCACGCCTGGATACCGACTACCTGGACATCTACTACCTGCACCGCGAAGACCACGACACGCCGTTGGAGGTCACCGTGTCCGCCATGGGTGACCTGATCCGCCAGGGCAAGGTCCGCTATTGGGGCCTGTCCAACTACCGGGGTTGGCGCATCGCTGAAGTGATTCGCGTGGCCGAACGCCTGGGCGTCGATAAACCCATCATCAGCCAGCCGCTGTATAACATCGTCAATCGCCAGGCCGAGGCCGAGCAGATCACCGCTGCAGCGGCCTACGGCCTGGGAGTGGTGCCGTACAGTCCACTGGCCCGAGGGGTCCTCAGCGGCAAGTACGCACCGGATGTCACGCCCGAGCCCGGCAGCCGTGCCGCGCGCCAGGATAAACGCATCCTGGAAACCGAGTGGCGAATTGAATCACTGCGCATTGCCCAGCAGATCCAGCAATACACCCAAGGGCGTGGCGTGGGGATCGTCGAGTTCGCAATCGCCTGGGTGCTGAACAATGCGGCGGTAAGCTCGGCGATTGTCGGGCCACGGACCGAGGCGCAGTGGGACGCCTACACCGGGGCGCTGGCGGTGAAGATCAGCGCTGAAGACGAGGCGTTCATTGATTCGCTGGTCACGCCGGGGCATTCGTCCTCGCCCGGCTTCAACGATGTCGGGCATTTTGTATCCGGTCGATTGGCACGCCTGTAGACTACCCGCGCAATAATTGGCTTTCGCGAGGACAACGTGTCTAAAGGTGTGGTGTTATCGGTCTTGGCTTCGGTGTTGTTTGCCGTGATGTATTACTTCACATCACTGCTAACGCCCTTGAGTGGCCTGGAGATTTTCGGCTGGCGCATGTTGCTCACCGTGCCCTGCATGACGGTGTTCATGCTTGTCAGCGGCGAGTGGCGCCGGGTCTGGGAACTGCTGCGCATGCTCGCGGCCAAGCCACGGCTGATCGGCGGTGTGCTGGTGTCGTCGGCCTTGCTCGGCGTGCAGCTGTGGTTGTTCATGTGGGCGCCACTGAACGGGCGCAGCCTGGATGTGTCGGTCGGTTACTTCCTGCTGCCGCTGACCATGGTGCTCACCGGGCGCCTGGTGTGGGGCGAACAGCTTTCCTACCTGCAAAAGATCGCGGTGTTTTTTGCCGGGCTCGGGGTACTCAACGAGTTATACCAGGCCGGTGGGTTCTCCTGGGCGACGCTGGTGGTGATCATCGGTTACCCGCTGTACTTTATCGTGCGTAAATACCTCAAGACCGACCACCTGGGCGGCCTGTGGCTGGACATGGCGCTGATGCTGCCGGTGGCATGGTGGTTTGTGCAAAGCGGCGAACAGGGCTTTGCAGTGATGGATGCCCACCCCAATTTGTATGCGCTGATCCCGATACTGGGTCTGATCAGCGCTTCGGCGTTGGTGAGCTATATCATCGCCAGCCGGCTGCTTGCGTTCAGCCTGTTCGGGCTGCTCAGTTATGTCGAGCCAGTGCTGTTGCTGGTGGTGGCGCTGCTGCTGGGTGAAGGGATCAAGGCAGGCCAATGGCTGACCTACATCCCGATCTGGATCGCGGTCATGGTGCTGGTGTTCGAAGGGTTCAAGCATCTGGTGCGGCAGCGTAGGGTTTGACCGACGAACAGTCGACAAACTGCAACTGTGCTTGATGATGTTGAGTAGCCCCATCATCATCCAAGGTGGTGAACTGTAATTGCGGGCCGGATAGGTCGCCGCTAGGCAACTCAGGTATCGCAACCCGTGCAGTAGCATAAGGTGCAACCATCGGCGGATCTTCGCTGTGATGCTCCACACCACCGAGTGTCAGAACCACACCAGACAAGGTCACGTGATACGCCGTGGGGTTGAGCACCTCCAACCCCACGTCGTCCCCTCGGCTTAGGCACCATTGAAGCGCATGAACCACGTCCTGTACCTTTCCCGGCAATTGGGCGGGCCGGAGGAAAAGCTTGATCCGCGTACGAAAGGCAAATTGCAGGGCGTTGGTTTCATCGGATGCCTCAACGCTCGGTCTGATTGCCAGTACGTTCAGCCAGTACACCGACTCCCGGTCTGCCACCTGTTTTGGCGTTTGATCATGCATGATCCGCAAGGCGCGCCCGGTACCCGCGTTCATACGGGCGATGGGTGGCGTAATCGTGAACGGCACATCACTGTTCTCGGGTGCCGCCATCGCATCGCCATCATCGATCCACGCTTGCACTAGGCGCGGACCGTCAGCCTCATTGTGCAGATTGACCACCACCGTGCGCGCGGTAACCGGGTAGATGACACGCGTGCGGTCAATCACGATTTCGCCCTGCACCGCGATTGCCTGCAAGCTCATCAGCACGCCCAGGCCCCCGCGCCAAAGCGCGCTGCTCATCGATAGCTCATTGTGAATGACGCCAACCCGTTCGCGCTGCCGGGACGGATCGAGGAGGCGGTCTGGATATAACGTGCGGTCAAAGGGATCTGGACAGTCGCATTGCCAGTACTGCCGACCAGCCACTGATTAGGGTTCCCAATCGTCGTGGAGTCAGCCCCGTAGCGCACCAGCGTGTTCCCCCGTAGTAATTGCAGAGCAACGCCACTGGCCATAGAGGTACGGGTCAAGGACAGTACATCGCTGCGATTAGCCGGCACGGTCTGGTCTGTCACCGTCACAAATACGTCACGCGTTGCCCCGCCGATGCCACCCGCACATGACAGTGTGATATTGCGGGTCACGCTGCCGGCGAAGCTGCCCACGCCGCGAAAATCACGAGCAGCCACGGCCGGCATAGGCATGGCGACCGAAGGTGTTGAGACCCTGCAGGTGGGTTTTCGTGGCGCATTGATGGTGACGTTGGAGAAGTTCACTGCGTAATAGCCAGCGCCGGTGATGGGCGTGCCGGTGATCGTATACCTTGCAATGTTTCTGGCGGTGATCGTGCCACCCGTTATGGCGCCTGTGGCGACAAAATAAATTCGGGTATCAAGCCCAAGGACGATGGGCCTTGCTCTGGCATCTCCAACAATGAGTGTGACACCTGCCGTGTTGATGGCCATGAACGGCCGGTTCGGGTCCCTCGCCATCAGGGCAAACCCCACCCCAGGCACATTGGTGGCATACACTGGCATTGAAAGCCCGCTAGCGAAAAATGTCCGGCCCGTCGGCGTGCTATTGACCAGTGCCAGCCTGGCCTGTGCCCCTAAAGCAATTCGTGTGGTACACCGAAGCGCGGACGATGGAGGACTGTCGAAGCGATAGCCATTGGCGGACCCGACCACCTGCCCGATTTGCTGCCCGGCCGCAACCGTGATCGGGGGAATGGAAATATTCACCGCCGGGCCGGGGGCACAGGTGATCGCTTGAGCTTCCAGCGCCACCATCCATCCTCCCAGCACCACGCTGGCAAGTGAAAACCTAGTCATGAAAACAACACCTCTGTCATATCGAATAAGTCATGCGCCGCAACAGTCATCCATCGGCACTCACTCATAGCTGCCCCGCAACCTGGCGCCCTTGGCTTGCCACGCACACCCCCTGAAGGTAATCGGTAGTGGCCTGTCGTTGGCCCTCGGTGATTGGCGGCATGTGGTAGTAGATATCGCACTGCTCGGCGATTTTGCTGCCCCACTTGACGGTCAGACGACCTTCCTGCGGGATGTCTCGGACGAAGGCTTTACTGGCCTGCCCCACCACGCCTACCTCACGCCCTTGCGCATCAAATACCTGTGCTGCAAATGGCAGCGGGCTGCCATTCTCGTGGACGCCCTTGACCAGTACCGCCCGACCACTGAGCGTGTCGAACTTGACCAGCGATACTGCGCCCGAGGTCGGTACGACGTTGCGCGTCGACTCCTGGAGCTCTACATCCATCGACATGCCTTCCGGATCGATTTCCACCGTATTATTCTGGAACGCCGTCAGATTGGGCACGACAGCGAACCCGCTGCTGTTGACCCGTGCACCGCTGCTCCCCCCGAGCCTGGCCCCTTCTGCACCTGGCACATGCACCAGCGCCGAGGCTTCGCCTAGGCTTTGCGAGAACGCGATACCTTCGGCATGAACGACCACCCCACCATCGGCGCCAAACGAAAGCTGCGAGCTATCGCGGCTCTGGCTATATCCGGCACGCAGTTGGGTGGCATCCGTGCGATAGCCGGCATAGGTGTTGAACTGGCCGGTGTGCGTGCTTTCACTGGTTGCGCGGCTGGCTGAAACACCGTAGTTGAGCGCGGTGTCCTCGCCCAGGAACCCGTTGATGCCCACCTGCTGCTGGCTGCCCCGTGTATCACCGGTGTCCCGGGAGAACGAAGTATTGATCGTCGGCGCTCGCGATTCGCCCCCCAGCGGCATCGACAGTGTGAGCATGTAGCGGTTATCGATACGCCCGGGTTGGCCGATACGCCCGAAAAACACATCGTCGCTGAGCTCGCTTTGGGTCAGTTGTCGCGTGTCCTGGACCCTGGAACGCTGTGCCGACAGGTTCCAGTTGACCTTGTTCCAGGTCGAGCCATAGCTGGCGGTGAATGAAACCTGGCGCCCTTCCTGTCCTCCCCAATAGTCGACGGAGCTGCCGTACAAGCTCAAGGTGCCGATACCCAACTGCTGGCTGACTGTCATGTCGAGCCGGCTTTTTTGCCGGGCATAGCTGTTGATGTCACCTGCCCGGCTCGCGATTTCGCGCACATTCAGTGCATCCTGCAGGTTCAGGTAACCCTCGGTGGAGAACCGATACGCACCCAGCGCAAAATGCGTACCCGAGGCCGGCAGGCTTTTGTTGTAACCCAGCCCCAGGCTTTGCCCGGACTGGCGCCCATGATCGGGCACCTCGGTATGGGAGGTGGCAGTGTCCAGAGAGAACGCACCGAAGGACGTATTCAACGCGATACCGAGCTTTCCCTGTTCATAGCCTTTGGAAACACTACCGCCACCGTAGACCGTCAGATCATCGGTCAAACCGTGCTGCAAAGTGCCTTGAAAGACGTTGGCGCCCTTCGCATCAACGCCCTTTTGCTGCACCTTACCCAAGGTGGCGCTGTACTTTGTCGCGTCGGCGCGCAATAACTGCGGGGCCACCGAGTACGGCACGACGAAGGTGTTCCGACGCCCGTCGACTTCGGTCACGCTGACGATCAAATCACCACCGTAGCCGGTGGCATGCAGGTCACTGATAACAAAGGGGCCGGGCGGCACCGTGGTCTCATAAATGGTGTAGCCGTTCTGGCTGACCGTGACCGTTGCATTACTGTCGGCCGTCCCCCGAACCTGCGGTGCGTAACCTTGCTGCGTCTGCGGGCGCATCCGGTCGTCGGTGGCCAGAGTGACGCCCCGCACGCGCACCCCGTCGACAATCTGTCCGTTGCTGAAGGTGTCTCCGAGGGTCAGTTGTGACTGCCAGGGGATGATGCTGCGCTGTACATAAGTGGACGTGTTCTGATAAGTCTCAAAGCCAGTGCGGTTGCCCCAGGCCTGGGCGCCCTGATGTCGCAAGCGCCATGCACCCAGGTTGATACCGGCATTGAGGCCCAGGTAAGTACGACCGTCACCTTCACCTGCGGTGACCGTATTGGTACTGAAGTTGTAATTGAGCAGCCCGGCGGCAATGCCCTCATCCAACAACTCGGGGTCAATGTAGCCGCGCATGGAACGCTTCATGTAGGCCTGCGGCACGCTGGCCGCCAACTCGAGTGCACCCGGATCGAACGTGCTGGATGCCATCGGAATCCACTGCCCCAGGTCGCCGCAGTACTGGCCGGCGGCGGCAGGGTTCGAGAGTTCGCGCCCATGGGCATCAGTATCGACTTTATCCATCGCGATACCGATTTTTTCCAATACTTCACGACTCAAGCACGGCTGCGCCCCGGTCTTTGCATGGGCTGCAACAAACTCCACCTCCCTGCGCCCCAGGGTCTGGCCGTTGACTACGATATCTACGCGGTATATGCCAGGGCTCATCTGGTTGCTGGTATTGAACCGTGACGTGTCAACCGACGACGCCAGGCCACTGGAGAATGCGTTCAGATCAAAGCTCAACTCAGACGCAAGCGCGACATCGCTGGCGATCACGGCCGCACTCATCAAACCGCCCAGCATTATCGTGCGATGCTGGAATGGCAAAATCGGGGCGCAGCGATGCACCCGTACTTGGATGTGACTAGGCATAGTTATGACTTCAGTGGACGCTGAGAAATGTACGTTTGCTTGCCATCAGCAACGTTTCGGGGCCGCGTTCAGCGGTGCAATACAGCAGGTTGCGCGGATGAAAAGCCGCCGAAATCGTTGATGTAAGTGAAATCCACCCGCGCATCGGCGGGTATTACCTTCGCGGCTTTCGGCACCGGCACCTTCAACGTGCCTCCTGGCTCCACCATGCCCTCCGTCAGGGACAGTTTTTCCGCTTCGGGACCAGAGCCCATGAGCAGGACAATGTCGTTGAAGGTGACGTGATACGCCGAGGGGTTATGCACCTGTATCACGCTGCCTTGGGCGCCCCGTTCCACGGACCAGCGCAACAGCCCAGGCGCCTCCTCGGGTGTTCCAGGTAACTGCGTCGGACGAAAAAACACTTTGGTGCGGATACGAAACGCGAACTTGAAGTGATTCCGCTGGCTGTCTTCAAGCGTGGGGTCAAACTCACTGGTAGCGCCAGGCACTTCAAGTACGTTCAACCAGAACAGCGACTCTCTATCCGTCGGCAGCGGTGCCTTGGTGTAGGACAGGCGCATGGACTGACTTTTGCCGGCGTCCAGGCGAAATACCGGAGGAGACAGGACGAAAGGCACATCGCTCAGTGTCGGCGCTTCCTGCGCATCACCCGCGTCCAGCCACGCCTGGACCAGGCGGGGCGCGTGTTTGTCATCATTGGTTACTCGCACGGTGACCTCACGTCGCGGCTCGGGGTAAATCTGTCGCGTACCGTCGATAACCACTCCCGCGTGTACCGTGTGCGATGCCATCCCCAAGGCCAGGCTCAGCGCGACCCGCACCACACGACGACTCAAGATCATCAGTAAATCCTGCATCAGGTAATCCTTGAAAACGGTTGTCCTGCGCCCGACCACTGGGTCGAGCGAGGATCTCAGGCAACAAACGCAGTGGTCATCAGCTTGGCTGCATCAAGGAAAGGTGACCGAGTACTGCACGCTGCTGGTGACATTGCCCGCGCCTGCCGCTCCGCCGTTGGCGATGTAGCGTGCGTAAAACGGCAAGGTCGCCAGACCACTGGTAACGGTGGCAACGGTCGAGTTATTACCTGTGCGCAAGTCCATTGGCGTGTTGGAAGCCCCATCGAGAATTTGTACCTCTACCCGGGAGGCGGGTGTCGCCGTTGCCGTGTTACGCAGGTTGCCGGTTGCCGGGTTGATGCCAGGGCTGGTCGGTTCATAACGTACGGCGACCTTGGTACCGTCCGGGCACCCGCCCGAGCCGCCCACATACACAAAGTAGCGCTTGGCGCCTGCCGTATCGCCTGCTGCCTTGAGAGCCGAGGTTTGTACGCGGTCAAGCACTACCGGAAAGTTAGCGCCTGAGCCTGGCGAGGCCCCGGTACCGCCGCTGATGGTGCAGGTGGTGCCACTGACCGAGCCGGTGATCGTGATGGTACCGTCTGCCGCATGCGCGGAGCTGGCAGCGAAGCCGCACAAAGCGAGCACTGCAGCCGCCAGAGTTTGTTTTGTCATAATCAGTCTTTCCTCACAATTGGGGTTCGCGAAACGCAAGGTTGCGACACAGGAGAAGATCAGCTCTTGCGTCACTCCTGAGTGGAAGCCATGACGACGCCGTTCCCCTGCCCCGAGGATTTGTCTGTTACAAGATCGGTCGGACCTGTTTGGCAGGCAAAAAAAGGCTCCGTACCTTTCGATACGGAGCCTGTGCTTGAAGCGCCGGAACAGCCTGCCCGGCCTCACATGGATCAGTCGGCGGTCAATACGCCACGACGCACCTGGTCGCGCTCAATCGACTCGAACAGTGCCTTGAAGTTGCCCTCGCCAAACCCATCGTCGCCTTTGCGCTGGATGAACTCGAAGAACACCGGGCCCATCAGGGTTTCCGAGAAGATCTGCAACAGAAGACGCTTGTCACCGGCAATCGACGAGCCGTCCAGCAGGATGCCGCGCGATTGCAACTGGTCCACTGGTTCACCGTGGTTCGGCAGGCGGCCTTCGAGCATTTCGTAATACGTGTCTGGCGGCGCCGTCATGAAGCGCATGCCGATCTTCTTCAGTGCATCCCAGGTCTTGACCAAGTCGTCAGTGAGGAACGCGACGTGCTGGATACCCTCACCGTTGAACTGCATCAGGAACTCTTCGATCTGCCCGGCACCCTTGGACGACTCCTCGTTCAACGGGATACGGATCTTGCCGTCCGGCGCGCTCATGGCCTTGGAGGTCAGGCCGGTGTACTCGCCCTTGATATCGAAATAACGCGCTTCGCGGAAGTTGAACAGCTTCTCGTAGAAGTTGGCCCAATACATCATGCGCCCGCGATAGACGTTGTGGGTCAGGTGGTCGATGACCTTCAGGCCAGCGCCTACCGGGTTGCGATCAACCCCTTCGAGGTAGACGAAGTCGATGTCGTAGATCGAGTTGCCTTCGCCGAACCGGTCGATCAGGTACAACGGCGAACCGCCAATGCCTTTGATCGCCGGCAGGTTCAGCTCCATCGGGCCGGTGTCGATGTGGATCGGCTGGGCGCCCAGCTCCAGGGCACGTTTGTAGGCCTGTTGCGAGTCCTTGACGCGGAACGCCATGCCGCACACCGACGGGCCATGCTCGGCCGCGAAGTAAGAAGCGAGGCTATCGGGTTCGTTGTTGAGGATCAGGTTGATCTCGCCCTGGCGATACAGGTGCACGTTCTTGGAACGGTTGGTCGCCACTTTGGTGAAACCCATGATCTCGAAGATCGGCTCCAGCGTGCCTGGGGTGGGCGATGCAAATTCGATGAATTCAAAGCCCATCAGGCCCATTGGGTTGTCGAGTTGGTCGGTCATGTTCGGTGCCTCATCATTCTTGTGGGTAGCAATTGTTTAGTTGCAAGCAAGGATGAGGCTGGAGGGTGGCGCACAAGAAAGGCCTCGCACGCTGCGGGCGAGGAAGTCACCAAAGATGAGGGGGGAGCCAAGTAGCTTCATGGTGTCATCAGTCTCTGACGGCCGAGGCTTGCGTGAGCGCAAGTCCATATTCTTGTATGCGTAAACTGATTCTACACAGCGTAACCAGGTTTGTCCGTACTCTTATCAAATCCCCATTGCCCTGCCCCGCGCAAGGGGGTTGTTGCACAGGTAGATGCCCAACAGGATGACCGCGCCACCCGCCAGCATCGGCACCGTCAAGGCTTCGTCCAGCAGCAACGCGCTACATATCACCGCTGTCAGCGGGTTGAGGGCGATGAACACCCCGGAGCGGGTCGCGCCGATTCGCCGGATGCCGTCGTAGTAACCAATATAGGCCAGGGCCGAACCCAGCACACCCAGGTACAGCAGGCTGTACCACTGCGCCAGCTGCAGCGCGCTGAAACCTTGCAGCGTCAGCCGACCGGTGGCGAGGGTGGCAAGGGTCAACATCAGCGTACCCCACAGCACCGACCAAGTGACGGTTTGCACCGGCCCCAACGTCTGGTTGAGTTCCCGAGACAGCAGCGAATAGGCCCCCCAGGCCATTACGCAGCCCAGGATCAACAGGTCACCGATCCAAGCGTTGCGGGCCCCCTGCATGAGGTTGGGATTGCGGCTCACGATCACCACAGCCGCCCCCACCAGGCACAGCCCGATACCCAGCCACTTGGCCCGGCCCAGGCGCTCCTTGAACAACAACCAGGACGCCAGGCCGATCACTGCCGGGTTCAATGCCACGATCAAGGACGCCCGCGACGCATTGATGTAGTGAAGGCCATAGAAAAAACACAGGTTGTAGAAAAAGATGCCGCATAGGCCCAGCAGTACCAGCCGCGCCATTTGCCCTGTAGTTGGGCGCGCCAGTGGGATGCGCGCGCAGGCCAGGAACAGCAGCAACGCGAGGCTGGCCAGGATAAACCGCAGGCAGGCCGCGAGCAGCGGGTCCACGTGATCGGCCAGAAAGCGCCCGGCGACGAAGGTCCCGCCCCAGATCATGGTGACAGCGGCCAGCTTCAGGTAAGTGAGGCCTTCGCGGGCATGCATAAGAATGTGCTCAACGTGAGAAAGGATGGGACTATTCTTTTACTAATGATTTGTCATCGTAAAACAAGGCTTTACTCATGACCCTGACTCAGCTGGAAATCTTCTCCTTGGTCGCCGAACTCCGAGGCTTCACCAGTGCGGCGCATCGCCTGGGCATCAGCCAATCGGCGGTGTCCCATGCGATCAAGGCCCTGGAGCAGGAACTGGGGGTAGAGTTGTTTCGCCGGCACCAGACCCTGGTGGAACTGAGCGATATCGGCGCGCAGTTACTTGGGCGCGCACGGGGCATGCTGGGCCTGGCCAACACCTTGCAGCAGGAAGCCGCCGATGCCCGCGGGATGAAGCGCGGGACATTGCGTATAGGGTCGTTCGGCCCCACCGCTTCGAACCGTTTGCTACCGACCATTCTCAGCCAATTTCGAAGGGACTATCCGGGTATCGAGGTGCATGTAGACGAAGGGCCGGACCGGCAGGTCATTCAATGGCTGGATCAGCGCCGGGTGGATGTGGGCTTCGTGGTACTGGAGCAGGAACGCTTCGACACCGTGGCCCTGCTCGAAGACCAACTGGTGGCGCTGATACCGGTCGGCCATGCCTTGGCGGCAAGCAGGGCGGTACCTTTGAAAGCGTTGTGCGATGACCCGTTCATCCTGACCGAGGCAGGCTCAGCAGAGCTGGTCACGCGTTTGTTTGGTGACGCGCAGTTGCAACCTAAAGTGCGTTATCGCTGCACTCAGCTACTCACTACCCTGGAAGCTGTCAGCCGCGGCGACGGCCTGAGTATCGTGGCCCAGGGCTCACTGCCGGCCGATGCCGACCAGCGCTACGTTGCCCGCCCGTTGTCGCCGGGCGTACCGCGCCGCATAGGCCTGGCGGTGCTGGATCGCCGCCAGGCCTCTCCCGCAACCCTGGCGTTTATCGCACTGGCGCAAACGCTGTACCCTGATCCCGGGGCTCACCGGTAACTCAGGGTAAACGAGGCCAGGCCGTTGGCGGTCCCAGGCTTGATGGTCGACGCGGTTTGAACGTAACGGGCGGTCAAGGGAATCGTCAGGGTGCCGTTGCCCGTGTTTGCGACCTGCCATTGGTTCGGGTTGCCCACGCCGGAGGAGTCGGGCCCATAGCTTACCAACCGATCGCCACTGAGCAATTGCAGGGCGACGCCGCGGGCGTGCGAGTTGCGGGTCAAGGACAACTGGTTACTGCGGTTGCCGGGTTCCGTCTGGTCAGTCACGGTGATCCATACATCCAGGATGCCGCCGGTGCCGCCGGCACAGTCCAGGGTTATGTCGCGACTAACGCTGCCGGCGCTGCTGCCGACTCCCTTGAAATCACGGCTGGGCACCTGCCCCAGCGGCATTGCAAGCGACGGCGTGGTCACCCGGCAAGTTGGCTTTTGCGGCGGCAATATCACCGTATCGGCGAAGTTGACCGAGGCAGCGCCGGGGCTTTCGATATTGACATTGGTCAGCATATACCTGGCGACTGTGTTCCCAGGGATGGTGCCCGAGGTGATCGGGCCCGTCGCCACCAGATACACGCGCCCTTGCAGGCCCCAGCCATTGGGTTTGTTGTGCTTGGTGTCCAATAGCGTGACGCCGGTGTGGGTGATGACCTTCAAATGCTGGGACGGATCCCCGGCCATCATGACGAACCCGACGCCAGGGTAGCTGGTCGCATAGACGGGCAACGTCAGCCCATTTGCGTTGAACGTCATGCCGGTTGCCTGCGAATTGACCACGCTGAGGTTGGCCGACACCGGCTGCGACAATGGCCAGTCGGTATAGCGGCACCGCATGACAAAGCCATTGCCGGCGAAGTCATAGCCACTTGGGTAGCCAATCGCCTCGCCCACCTGCAGGTTGTCAGGCAGGGTGATGGGCGGGACGAACAGCGTCACCGGGGCTTGGGGGGTGCAGACGCCTGCATTGAAATGCGCCTGTGCGTCCATCGCGACTGCGCAAATACTCAAGCACACGCCAATCTGTAAAAACCTGAACATAAATTGCCGGACACCGTTCATATCGCCAAATCCTTCGTGTGCCCCAAAGACACTGTGTGCGTACGCGTCATGCCATGGTCATCCAGGGTGGTAAATCGCAGCGCGACCGTACCCTGCCCCCACAGCGCCCTGCCCTCCAGCACGATGCGGGCAACCGAGCGCGGCAACAGCATCGGCGGGGCCTCACTGTGGTACTCGACGCCATCGACGGTCAGCAACACGCTGGAAAGCGTCACATGAAAGGCACTGGGATTGCGCACCTGCAGGACCGGGCCGTCGCCTGCCAGGCGCCACTGCAACGTATCCACCGCCTGCTGCGCTTGGCCTGGCAACGCGTCCGGGCGCAGGAAGAGCTTGATCCGTGTGCGAAAGGCAAATTGCAGCTGGTTGCCGGTGTCGACAGACGGGCGGATCCCCAGCACATTCAGCCAGTACACCAACTCCTGAGGCACGGCCATGGCCTTGTCTTGGGTCGCGTGGTACATCACCCGCAATGCGCGGTGCTTGCCGGCATCCAGGCGCAGGATCGGCGGGGTCACCGTAAAGGGCACATCACTGGACTCGGGCGCGACCTGCGGGTCGCCCGCATCGATCCACACCTGGGCCAATCGCGGGCCGTCGGCCTCATTGTGCAGGTTGACCGTTACCCCAGCGGCGCTGGCCGGGTAAATGATGCGCGTGCGGTCAATGACGAGTTCCCCATGGGCCAATACTGTCTGCACCGCCAGGGCCAGGCCAAGCAGCGCGCGGAGCAATCGATGAGTCATCAACTGCGCTCCTCGTCCGCATCACCATGGTCGGCACATTGACTGACCAACTGGTCCGCGCTTTCCTGGCGTTGCTCGGGCCTGCGCGGCGGCAAACGGTAATGGATGAAGCACTGGTCAGCCGCCCCTGCATTCCAGCGCACCGTCAACCGCCCCTGGTCGGCAACCCCGCGCACAAAAGCCTTGCCAGCCTGGCCGATCACGCCGATTTCGACGCCGCGCTCGTCAAACACTTGCGCGGCAAATGGCAACGGCTTGCCACCCATATGAGTGGCCTTGATCACCACGGCACGGCCACTGACGGTCTCGAACCTGACCAGTGAGACGGCTCCCAGCGTCGGCACCACGGCGTGACTCGATTCCTTGAGTTCGACATCCATGGGCATGCCCTCGGGATCGATATCTACTTCATTGCGCTGATAAGCCCTGAGGGCTGGCAGCACCGCATAACCCTGCTTATCGATACGCGCCCCGCTGCTGCCGAGCCGGGCACCTTGTGCATCCGGCGCATACACCAGTGCCGAGGCTTCACCGAGGTTTTGCGCGAAGGTCACGCCACCCTCGTGGGCTATCAGCCCGCCATCGGCACTCATGGATAGTTGCGAACTGTCGCGGGCCTGGGCGTAGCCGGCCCGCAGGCTCGCAGCCCGGCTGCGATAGCCCGCGTAGGCATTGAAGCTGGAGCCTTGCTGGTGGCCCGTGCCACGGCTGCCAGTCAGCCCGTAGCTGGCTTCACCGGTGTCACCCAGCAAACCATTGATTCCCACCTGATGCTGGCTGCCGCGTGAATCGCCAGCATCGTGCGACAGGCTGCTGCTCAGGGTTGGCGCACGCGTTCCTGCGCCCAATGGCATGGACAGTGTCAGCACCAGGTGATTATCCACGCGCCCGGCTTGCGCCGACCGGCCAAAAAAGATTTCGTCGCTGCGCTCGTGATCGTTCAATTGATGGGTTTCACTGACACGCGAGCGCTGCGCCGAAAGGTTCCAGTTGAGTGACTTCCAATTAGCCGCATAACTGAGAGTGAAGGATGTCTGGCGCCCTTGGCGGCCCGCCCAGTAGTCGATGGAGCTGCCATACAGGCTCAGCGAGCCTGCGCCCAACTGCTGGCTGATTGTCAGGTCGAGGCGGCTTTTCTGCCTGGCGTAACTGTTGATACTCCCGCCTTGGCGGGCCAGTTCTCGCACATTGAGCGCATCAGGCAGGTTCAGGTACCCGGCCGTGGAGAAACGATAGGCGCCCAGCGCAAAGTGCGTTCCCGAGAACGGCAGGTTCTTGTTATAGGCCAGGCCCCAGCTTTGCCCGCCGACTACGCCCAGCCCCCGAACCTGAGTGCGCGAGTAGGTGCTGTCGAGGGAGAACGCGCCAATCGGAGTGCTCATCGCCAGGCCGGCCTTGGCCTGGCCGTAGCCTTGGGAAAGCGTACTGCCACCATAGGCGCTAATACGATCGCCCAGGCCATGCTGCAGCGTACCCTGCAAGATCAGCGGGTTGGCATCGCTGACGCCGTATTGCTGCAACTGCCCCAAGGTCACGCTGTAGTGGCTGGCACCGTCACGCAGCAGGTAAGGCACCACGGAGTAAGGCACCACGAAGCTGCTGCGCCGGCCGTCGACTTCGGTGACGCTGACGTGCAGGTCGCCGCCATACCCGGTGGGGTACAGGTCATCGATGACAAACGGCCCCGGGGCCACTGTGGTTTCGTAAAGGGTGTAGCCGTTCTGGCGCACTGTCACCGTTGCATTGCTGTCGGCAATGCCTCGCACCTGAGGCGCATAGCCTTGTTGCGACTGGGCAAGCATGCGGTCATCAGTGGCCAGGGTGATGCCGCGTATACGCACACCGTCGAGGATCTGGCCACTGCTGAAGCTGTCACCGACGGTCAGTTGTGAACGCCAGGCGGCAAGGGACCGTTGCAGGTAGGTGGCGGTGTGTTGATAACGCGCCAGGCCGCTACCGGATGCCCACGCCTGCCCACCCTGATGGCGCAGCCGCCAGTCGCCCAGGTTGAGGCCGCCGTTGAGGCCCAGGTAGCCACGATCCTCACCGGCGCCCGCTGTCGCCGTCGCGGCACTGAAGTTGTAGTTGAGCAGCGCGGCTTCAATGCCATTGTCCCATTCAGACGGGTCAATGGAGCCGCGCGCGGAACGGTTGATATAGATCTGCGGGATGCTGACATCCAGGGTCAGGGTCTCGATATCGACGCGGCTGCTGGCCATGGGTATCCACTCGGCAAAATCCCGGCAGGCATGCTCGGTGTTATCCGTCGGCGCCTGCACAGAAACCCCCAGTTGGCCAAGCTCGGCAGCGTTCAGGCACGGCTGGGCGTCGTCCTGTCCGGCAAGGGGGGCGAAGGTGATCTCGCGGCGCCCCATCGATTGCCCGTTGAGCATCACATCTACGCGGTAAACACCTGGCGCCAACACGTTGCTGGTATTGAAGCGTGAGATATCTGCCGAAGAGGACAGGCCGCTGGCGAACGCCTCGATGTCAAACACCAGTGGCGCGGCTTCTGCCGACATCAATAAGGTACTGAGCAGGCCCAGCCACAGCAGTAAGTTGGGGTTGGCAAACAGCCAGGCCGTAAAGCGGTGAACGGGTATTTGCAATAAGGCATACATGATCAGAACTTCAGGGGAGCACGCTGCGGCACGGAGAATGCGCCGTAATCATTGATGTATTTGAAATGCACCTGGGCGTCGGCGGGTATTGCTTGCGCGACATCCTTGACGGGCAGCTTCAGGCTGCCGCCGGGGGGCACCATGCCCTCTCCCGCCGGTAACAGGCGAGCACCCGGGCCCGAGCCCATGGCCAAGGCAACCTCATTGAAGGTCACGTGATAAGCCGATGGGTTGTGCACTTCCAGTAGCGGTCCCTGGGCACTCCGGTGCAGGGTCCAGCGTAAGTGGGTGGGCGCCTCGTCCGCGGAGCCCGGCAATTGGGCCGGGCGGAAAAACACTTTGGTGCGGATACGAAAAGCGAACTGCAGGTGGTTCGAAGGGGCCTCTTGCGGGCTGCCCGGTGCCACGTTGACCTTGGGCGGTATCTCCAGGGCGTTGAGCCAGAACAACGATTCGCGGTCATCCGGCAGTGGGTCCTGGGTATACACCAGTCGCACTACCTGGCTTTTGCCCGCGTCCATGCGAAACACAGGTGGCGACAGGCTGAACGGCACGTCGCTGCCGGTGGGGTCTTGCGCCGGGTCGCCTTGGTCCAGCCACACTTGGACCAGGCGCGGCGCTCGCTGATCGTCATTGGTCAGGCGCAGCGTGATTTCTCGACGCTGCTGCGGATAGATGTGCCGCGTGCCGTCGATCACTACGCCGGCGTGAGCGGCGGACAGCAACCCGACACTGGTCAGCAGTGCGCTCAGCAGGGGGGTCACTAGCAATGTCCGGGCAAGCATTTCGTCTGTCCTTGCCTGGCGCACGGCCAGGCAACGGGGCCTCGATCAGGGGAACGTCACCGAATACAGCACTTGCGTACTGACCGGGCCTGGCGTAGCAGTGCCCGTGGCAATGTATTGGGCAGCAAAGGGCAGCGACACCTCGCCGCTTGCCGGGACTTTCGCGGGGCTGGAGTTCTGGCCCAGGCGCAAATCCATGGGCTGGTGGGTGACGCCATCCACAAGTTGCACCTCAACGAGGGTGGCAGGCGTCGGCTTGGCGGGTGCCTGGTTGACCAGGTTACCGGTCGCCGGATTGATCGCGGGGCTGCTGCTCTCATACATCACGGCGACGGTCGTATCCTTCGGGCAGGAACCGACATGGATGTAATAGGGTTTCGCCCCGGCAGTCTGGCCGGGCGCCTTGAGCGCGCTGGCCTGGACCTTGTTGAGTGGCACCGAAAAGTCCGGGCTGGTGCCGGGCGCAGAGCCCGTGCCACCGCTGATGCTGCAAGTGGTGCCGGTGATTTCACCGGTCAAGGTGATCTTGCCGTCTGCGGCGACAACAGGCAGAGCGGCAACGCCGGTGACCGCCAGAAATACAACGGCCAATGCGATAGTTTTCATTACAGATACTTCCTCGTGAATGTCAGTGAAAGAGTTGCAAGCCATGACTCATCAATCGAAGGGCGAGACGCGGCCCTCCCGCCAAAATTGGGCTGAGCGGCTATGAAAGAGGCTGTAGGGATTAAGGGCTACCGAGTCTCTTACGTTTTGCAATGAAGTTTATGTTGCCAAGTTGAAGTGCCCGCCACAACTGACCGAACGGCTAGGTCAGTAGGCGTTAAACAAGTGAGCAGCCCCGTGCAATGCCATCTATCATCGGCAGAGCCCACTCTCTTTTTCACGATTGACTGCTCCCATGCCCCTGACCGTCAAAGGCCCACGAAGCCGAGCCGCACGCTATTTCATCAGCACCCTGTGCGGGCTGCTGCCCATTCTGTTGGGGGTGGTAATTCTTTACTGGCAAGCCGAACGCACGCTCGAGCAAAGCACAGCGCAAACCGCTCAAGAAGCGGTGCGCCAGTTCGACCTGATGCTGGACAATACCGCCATCGCTGCCCAAGCTTTGCTGCCGCTGGCCGGTAAACCTTGTGACAGCGTCGCCAAGTTGGCGCTACGTGAACAAGTCACGCGCCGGCCGTTTGTGCGGGCCACGACGCTGTCCTGGCAGAAAAACATCTATTGCAGTTCGTTGTTTGGCGGTCGCTACCAATCGCCCGTCAACCCGGACGACTATGTCGATGGGCGCCTGTGGTTGATGAATGGCAACCCCGTTACACCCGATACCGCGCTATTGGTGTATCGCCTGGTGGAAGGCGATCAAGGCGCGTTTGCCTCGGTTGACGGTTACCACCTCACCAACGCCTTGCGCCTGATCAGCCGTTACGCGCACTTGGTGCTGCACGTAGGCCCGAACTGGCTAGGTGCCGACGGCAAGGTGCATCAAGGCGCGCTGCCGGTATTTGCCGTGGCGCCACAACGCCTGGCTTCCGAGCGCTATCAATACAGTGTCGAGGCCGGGATGCCCGAGGGTGAAGTCTGGCGCTACATGCAGGCGCGGTATCCGGCGCTGTTCAGCCTGGTGGTGTTCTTCGGGATATTGGCGGGGCTGCTCGCTCACTGGCTGCAAAAACGCTCGTCCGCGCCGACCCACGAGTTACAACGCGCCTTGGGAGCCAATGAGTTCATCCCGTATTTCCAACCGGTGGTACGGGGTGACACACGCCAATGGGCCGGCTGTGAGGTCCTGATGCGCTGGAAGCATCCCAAAGAAGGCCTGGTACGCCCGGACTTGTTTATTCCCCTGGCCGAAGACTCTGGCCTGATCGTGCCGATGACCCGTGCCCTGCTGCGCCAGACCGCCGTGCAATTGGCGCCCCATGCCGCACGCTTCAGCCCTGGCTTTCATATTGGCGTGAACATCACAGCGCGCCATTGCCAGGACATGGCGCTGGTGCAGGACTGTCGGGAATTCCTCGCCGCGTTCCCACCCGGCCAGGTCACCCTGGTGCTGGAGTTGACCGAGCGGGAACTGATCGAACCCACCGAGACCACCCGCCGCCTGTTCGAGGCGCTGCATCAAATGGGGGTCATGATCGCCATTGATGACTTCGGCACCGGCCACTCCAGCTTGGGCTATTTGCGCAATTTCAATGTCGACTACTTGAAGATCGATCAAAGCTTTGTCGCCATGATCGGTGCGGATGCGCTGTCGCGGCATATTCTAGACAGCATCATAGAGTTGTCGGTCAAGCTGGATCTAGGCATTGTTGCCGAAGGCGTAGAAACAGCCCAACAGTGTGAATACCTCGTTGCCCAGGGCGTGGATTTCCTACAGGGTTACCTGTTTGGTCGACCATTACCCTGCGATGAATTCATTAAATCGTTGGGTATCGTTGAATAGCCGCGTACCACCTACCATGAAAGATTGGTCTTTCTTTAAAAGACATGATTTACTCGAGATGAATTAACTACTACAATTTTTTCTGCCTGTGCAGAACTCGCAGAAGGGTCTTTTTCGTTGACGTGGCTTAACGTTCTTGGCTTATAGCTTTGTCTGCAGTTGATATCAGCAACTACATTATTGGAGTATATATTTTGTCCAGACTCGCCGAATTTCGCGCAGCAGAAAAAGCCCTTCAAGAGCAGCTTGCCCAGCTGGAATCCTTGAAGAACGACGCTGGCCTGAAGAAAGAAATCGAATTCGAAGAAAAGCTCAAGACGCTGATGGGCAAATACGACAAAAGCCTGCGCGATGTGATCGCCATCCTCGATCCAGCGCCACGCAAAGGCGGCGCACCGGCCGCCGCGGCGCCAAAACAGCGCCGCGCACGGGTGGTCAAGGTTTACCACAACCCGCACACCGGCGAGCTGATCGAGACCAAAGGTGGCAACCACCGCGGCCTCAAAGCCTGGAAAGAGCAGTACGGCGCCGCCAGTGTAGACTCCTGGCTTCGTGGCTGAAACATGTACTAAAAAATAGCCCCGCATACGCGGGGCTTTTTTTGCTCTAACGGTTCGGAATCGAACTTAACTCAGGGTTCGTATTGTTCAAATTCGCTCAGCTTGAACCTGTCAAAGTTTCAGACTGTTGCGCACCAGACTGACTTCCTCCTTGCTCGCCTCGTACGCTTGCGCCTGGCCTGCGTATGAAAAAACATAGGCTTTGTCGACATCCAGCGCACCGACTAATGTTTGCGACAATACGTGTCGACCGTTCTCGGTAATCACACAGGTAGTTTCCAGCGCATCAAGACGACTCAATGTCGTGGGGTGCATTTTGCTGCACACGCTTTGATAACCACCACGGGCAAAGTCTTTCTGGATCGACTTGCGCATCTCCAGCAACACGCCGGGAAGATTAACTTTATGGCCGGCCTCAATCGGCGTTCCGGTCAACTCCATCACCATCAACGTGGCGCCATTTTCATCATTCTTGATCGCTCGCTGCCGGGACACTGCTTGGGGTTTGGCAAGGAGCTCGCCGTCAGGCACTACTTCCTCGACCTGCCAACCGCTGGGCCAATGGACTTCCGGCTCGGCGGCCAGCACAAACGGGCTGCCCAACAACACGCACACAGCACTCAACAGTGGCCTACGAAACTCGATCATTGCAAAAACACCCAAGGTTCCAGCGGCAAAGTGTGCGGCCCGGCACGCGCTGACTGCAAGGGTTGGGCGCGCTTTTTCATTTGGCGCACCCGGTGCGGCTTGCGTATCATGGCCCGCCTGCATGGACGCAGGCCGCAAGCCAATGGACCGCTCATCTCACATTTTTTCTGGAGGGCCCATGAGCCTGCACGAATTGAACACCTTCCCGGGCGTCACTGCCCAACCCGACAGCGCCACGGCGAACTTTGTGTTCAACCACACCATGTTGCGGGTCAAGGACATCACCAAGTCGCTGGACTTCTACACGCGCATCCTGGGTTTCTCCCTGGTCGAGAAACGTGACTTCCCGGAAGCCGAATTCAGCCTGTACTTCCTGGCCCTGGTGGACAAGGCCCAGATCCCGGCCGACGCGGCCGAGCGCACTCAGTGGATGAAGTCGATTCCGGGCATTCTCGAACTGACCCACAACCACGGCACCGAAAACGATGCCGACTTTGCCTACCACAACGGCAACACCGACCCGCGTGGTTTTGGTCATATCTGCATCTCGGTGCCGGACATTGTCGCGGCGTGCGAACGTTTCGAAGCCTTGGGTTGCGACTTCCAGAAACGCCTGACGGATGGCCGTATGAAGACCCTCGCGTTCATCAAAGACCCGGATGCTTATTGGGTGGAGATCATCCAGCCGGCGCCGATGTAATAAGCACTGCGTGACGGGGAGCGTCACCGGATGCATTCCCATGCGGAGCGTGGGAACGAGAATCCCGCGCCGGGCGTGGGAACGAGAAAAACCCCATGATCGCTCATGGGGTTTTTTATTTGCAGCCCAGGATTACGCCGGAGCAGAGGCGCGGATCAATTGATCGAACGCGCTCAACGAAGCCTTGGCGCCCTCGCCTACTGCTATCACGATCTGCTTGTACGGCACAGTCGTTACGTCTCCGGCGGCGAACACGCCAGGCAGTGAAGTCTCGCCACGGGCATCGACAATGATCTCGCCACGCGGCGACAGCTCTACGCTGCCTTTGAGCCAGTCGGTGTTGGGCAGCAAGCCAATCTGCACAAAGATGCCTTCCAGGTCGATGGTCTTGAACTCACCAGTGTCGCGGTCCTTGTAGGCAAGGCCGGTGACTTTCTGGCCATCGCCTTTGACTTCACTGGTCAGCGCGCTGGTGATCACATCCACGTTCGGCAGGCTGTAGAGCTTGCGTTGCAACACGGCATCGGCGCGCAGCTTGCTGTCGAATTCAAGCAAGGTGACATGGCTGACGATACCGGCAAGGTCAATGGCCGCTTCTACGCCGGAGTTACCGCCGCCGATCACCGCCACACGCTTGCCCTTGAACAGCGGGCCATCGCAATGCGGGCAGAAGCATACGCCCTTGGCCTTGTATTCCTGCTCACCGGGCACACCCATCTCTCTCCAGCGCGCGCCTGTGGCCAGGATCACGGTCTTGGACTTGAGGGTCGCACCGCTTTCGAAGCGAATTTCGTGCAGCTCACCGGCATTTTTTGCCGGAATCAAGCTACTGGCGCGTTGCAGGTTCATGATGTCCACGTCGTACTGACGCACATGGGCTTCCAGTGCGCTGGCCAGTTTCGGCCCTTCGGTTTCCTGTACCGAGATAAAGTTCTCGATGGACATGGTGTCCAGCACCTGGCCACCAAAGCGTTCAGCCGCCACACCGGTACGAATACCTTTACGTGCCGCATAGATGGCAGCCGAAGACCCGGCCGGGCCACCGCCAACTACCAGGACGTCGAAGGCATCCTTGGCGCTGATTTTCTCCGCGGCTTTCTCGATACCGCTGGTGTCGAGCTTGGCGAGGATTTCTTCAAGGCCCATACGGCCTTGGCCAAAGTTGACCCCGTTCAAGTAGACACTCGGGACCGCCATGATCTGGCGCTCATCGACTTCAGCCTGGAACAGCGCGCCATCAATCGCAACGTGGCGGATGTTCGGGTTCAGCACGGCCATCAGGTTCAGCGCCTGAACCACGTCCGGGCAGTTCTGGCACGACAGCGAGAAGTAAGTCTCGAAGCTGAACTCGCCTTTGAGGGCGCGGATCTGTTCAATCACTTCGACACTGGCCTTCGACGGGTGGCCACCGACTTGCAGCAGGGCCAGCACCAGCGAAGTGAATTCATGGCCCATGGGGATACCGGCGAAACGCAGGCTGATCTCGGCACCCGGGCGGTTGATGGAAAACGATGGCTTGCGCGCATCATTGCCATCGGTGTTCAGAGTAATCAGCGTGGATAGGCTGGTTACGTCCTGCAAAAGAGCAAGCATTTCCTGGGATTTCGCACCGTCGTCGAGGGAGGCGACGATCTCGATCGGCTGGGTGACCCGTTCCAGGTATGACTTCAACTGAGCTTTAAGATTGGCGTCCAACATACGGGCGATTTCCTGTTCATTCGGTTTATTGCAGACAAAAAAACGCCCGAGCGAATCTCGCCCGGGCGTTTTGAGGGCGGATGCAGCTTACTTAAGTGCGGATACCCGCCCTTGATACGCGTTCACAGACTTAGATCTTGCCGACCAGATCCAGAGACGGCGCCAGAGTGGCCTCGCCTTCTTTCCACTTGGCTGGGCACACTTCACCCGGGTGGGCGGCAACGTACTGAGCAGCCTTGATCTTGCGCAGCAGCTCGGAAGCGTCACGGCCTACACCACCATCGTTCAGTTCAACGATCTTGATCTGACCTTCTGGGTTGATCACAAAGGTGCCGCGGTCTGCCAGGCCAGCTTCTTCGATCAGTACGTCGAAGTTGCGGGAGATGGTCAGGGTTGGGTCGCCGATCATGGTGTACTGGATTTTGCCGATGGCTGGCGAAGTGTTGTGCCAGGCAGCGTGGGCGAAGTGGGTGTCGGTGGAAACGCTGTAGATTTCGACGCCCAGCTTCTGGAATTCGGCGTAGTTGTCAGCCAGGTCTTCCAGTTCGGTCGGGCAGACGAAGGTGAAATCGGCTGGGTAGAAGAAGACAACCGACCACTTGCCTTTCAGGTCAGCGTCGGTCACATCGACGAAGCTGCCGTTTTTGAAAGCGGTGGCTTTAAACGGTTTTACTTGGCTGTTGATGATAGGCATCGTTGACTCTCCGTCAGGGGTTAAGAAGTTGATGAGGTGAATCCTACCGGCTCTCTCGGTCGATGGCTCATTGGCAAACCTGATGCTGACGATTGGGTTTCTCTATCAGGTGACGCTATTAATAGAAAAAATCTCAAATCAGCGGTTGTGTTGCCAGGGTCATGCCTAGAAACGGCGTCGCTTCAACATAGCGCATCGCAGATTTCATGTCGTTCCAGCCGACGTAACTCATCAGCGACTTCAAATCCCAACCACTTCGATGCGCCCAAGTGGCGAAACCCCGACGCAGGGAGTGGCTGGTGTATTGATCGGCGGGGATGCCTGCGCGCTCAAGGGCCTGGCGCAATAACGGGATCACACTGTTGGGGTGCAAGCCCTCCTCACCCAGGTTGCCCCAGCGATCAATCCCACGGAATACCGGGCCGCGCACCAACGCCGAGGCGCTGAGCCACTCGCTATAAGCCTGCACCGGGCACAGCCGCAGCAACGCTGGGGTCTGGTACGTTTTGCCGAGGTTGTCACGGTCACTTTTGCTGCGTGGCAAGTACAGGCTGATGCCTGCGCCTGGCACGGCTTGCACGTGCTCAATGCTTAATCGGCACAGCTCATCACTGCGAAAGCCGCGCCAGAAGCCCAGCAGAATCAGCGCAGCGTCGCGCTTGGCCCGCAGCAAGCGCGGCTGGTCGTGACGCTCGCTGGCCTGTTTGGCTTCAATGTCCAAAGCAGCGATTACTTGCTCCAACTGCGTGAGCTGCAAAGGCTCGGCCTGCCGCTCCCGCGCCGGGTGCACGGCGCGGATGCCCTTGAGCACCTTGCGTACCACCGGCGCCTTCGTCGGGTCGGCAAACCCTTGGCTGGTATGCCATTGCGCCAAGGCCGAGAGCCGCAATTTCAAGGTGTTGACTGCCAATACCCCGGCATGCGCCACGAGGTAGCGCGCCACACTCTCGCTGGTGGCCGGCAGGAACCCTCCCCAACTGACTTCGAAATGCTCGATCGCCGCGCGGTAGCTGCGGCGCGTGTTGTCGCGAGTGGCGGCGTTGAGATATCGGTCGAGGTCGCTCATAGGCGTGTTTTCGTACTGCTGAAGGGTGGATGGCTGATGAAAATGTTTATGACACGGGATAATACGCCAATATCCCATCTGTTAAATCATGAATTTCAACCAGTTTTCAATCATGATATAGTATGTATATACATACCACGTACCACAGTACTAAATCGACGGAGACCCCATGGCTCGCGGCGGCATAAACAAAGCAGTAGTGCAAACGGCACGCCTGGCGATCCTCGCCCGTGGCGAAAACCCCAGCATCGATGCGGTGCGTATCGAAATGGGCAATACCGGCTCGAAAACCACCATTCATCGCTATTTGAAAGAGCTGGACGAAAGCGAGACGCGCCAGACCATCACCCAAGCACCGATTGATGATGAGCTGGGCGAGCTAGTCGCCCGCCTGTCCCAACGCCTGAAAGAGAAGGCCCAAGAGCCGATCGACCTGGCCCTGGCGCAATTCGAGCAACAAAAAGCCGCCCTGCTCGCCCAGGTAGAAACCCTGGAAGAAGCGCACACCCAGCTCAAACAGCAATTTGATATCCAGGCCGCTGCCCTCGCTGAAGAAAGCGCGGCGCTGCAAACCGCCAGCACCAGCCTGCAGACCGAGCAAACCCGTAACGCCGGGTTGAGCCAGGCGTGCAGCGACTACGAGCTGAGGCTCAACGACAAAGACGAGCAGATTCGCTCACTGGAAGAAAAACACCTGCACGCCCGCGATGCGCTTGAGCATTACCGCACTGCCATCAAGGAGCAGCGCGAGCAGGAACAGCGTCGCCATGAGGGCCAGTTGCAACAGGTACAGGCCGAATTGCGTCAGGCGCAGCAAAGCGCACTGGTGCGCCAGGACGAAATCACCCAACTGCATCGCGACAACGAGCGCCTGCTGAGTGAGCAGCGAGTGACAACCAAGGAATTGAAAGCGCTGCAGGAGCAAGCTCGCCAGGACCAGGCGCTACAGCTGAAACTCAAGGAGCAGCTCAGCCAGATCGACAGCGAGCGCACCCTGCTCCAGGAACGCCTGCGGGTTGCCGTGCTGGACAGCCAATCGCGCCAAGCATCACTGCTGGAGTATCAGCAGCACAACAAGGCGCTTGAGCTGGACCTGGTCAAGGCCCAGGCAAGCATCGAAGCCCTGCGCTTGGCGACCGTCGTTGCAACGGCGCCAGAGGCAGCAGAGCCAACCTGATCAGTCCGCTACAGGCGTGCGCATGGTGACGAATTCTTCCGCCGCCGTAGGATGCACGCCGATAGTTTCATCGAAATGCTGCTTGGTCGCGCCCGCCTTGAGCGCGATCGCCAGCCCTTGCACGATCTCACCCGCATCCGGACCGACCATGTGGCAACCCAGTACTTTGTCGGTGTCGGCGTCGACCACCAGCTTCATCAAGGTCTTTTCCTGGCAATCGGTCAGGGTCAGCTTCATCGGCCGGAACCGGCTTTCAAAGATCTGCACGTTGTGGCCATTTTTGCGTGCATCCTCTTCTGTCAGGCCGACTGTGCCGATATTCGGCAGGCTGAATACCGCCGTCGCGATATTGGCGTAATCCACCGGGCGGTATTGCTCGGGCTTGAACAACCGCCGCGCCACGGCCATGCCTTCAGCCAGGGCCACCGGCGTCAGTTGCACACGACCAATCACATCGCCAATCGCCAGGATCGACGGCTCGGCGGTCTGATAGAGATCATCCACCGCGACGAAACCGCGTTCGTCCAGTTTGACCCCGGTATTTTCCAGGCCCAGGTTATCCAGCATTGGACGGCGGCCAGTGGCGTAGAACACGCAATCGGCTTCCAGCACGCGGCCATCCTTCAAAGTGGCCTTGAGGCTGCCGTCGGCCTGTTTGTCGATGCGCTCGATGTCTGCATTGAACTGCAAGTCCAGGCCGCGCTTGGTCAGCTCTTCTTGCAGGTGTTTGCGCACCGAACCGTCAAAGCCGCGCAAGAACAAGTCACCGCGATACAGCAATGAGGTTTGCGCGCCCAAGCCGTGGAAGATGCCCGCGAACTCAACGGCGATATAACCACCACCCACTACCAGCACGCGCTTGGGCAGCTCTTTAAGGAAGAACGCCTCGTTCGAGCCAATGGCGTGCTCGCGCCCTGGAATCTCAGGGATCTGCGGCCAGCCGCCGGTGGCGATCAGGATGTGCCTGGCAGTGAAACGCTCACCGTTGATCTCCACCTGATGGGCATCGACCAGGCGTGCATGTCCTTCATGCAGGGTCACGCCGCTGTTTACCAACAGGTTGCGATAGATACCGTTGAGGCGGTTGATCTCACGATCCTTGTTGGCGATCAGGGTCGCCCAATCAAAGTTCGCCTCGCCCAGGGACCAGCCAAAGCCGCTGGCCTGTTCAAAATCTTCGGCAAAATGCGCGCCGTACACCAACAGCTTCTTTGGCACGCAGCCGACGTTCACACAGGTGCCGCCCAGGTAGCGGCTCTCGGCCACAGCCACCTTGGCGCCAAAGCCCGCGGCAAAGCGCGCCGCGCGAACACCGCCGGAACCGGCGCCAATTACATACAGGTCAAAATCGTAGGCCATTTCACTCTCCTCGGCAGTACACCAGCATACCGACTTACATGGGGCTGAAAAACGAAAAAGCCACCCGAAGGTGGCTTTCTCTTAAAACAGTGCGGCAAGCGTGAATCAGTAAGCCTTGCCGGTCTTGTAGAAGTGCTCGTAGCAGAAGTTGGTTGCTTCGATGTAGCCTTCGGCGCCACCGCAGTCAAAACGCTGCCCTTTGAACTTGTAGGCGATCACGCAACCGTCTTTGGCTTGCTTCAACAGCGCATCGGTGATCTGGATTTCGCCGCCCTTGCCTGGCTCGGTTTCTTCGATCAGCTTGAAGATGTCCGGGGTAAGGATGTAACGACCGATGATCGCCAGGTTCGACGGAGCATCTTCCGGCGCCGGCTTTTCGACCATGTCACGCACGCGGATCAAACCATCGCCAATATCGTCGCCGGCGATAACGCCGTACTTGTTGGTTTCGGTCGGGTTGACTTCCATGACCGCAACGATGGTGCAGCGGTATTTTTGGTAGAGCTTGACCATCTGGGTCAGCACACCATCACCTTCCAGGTTCACACACAGGTCATCCGCCAGCACCACGGCGAACGGTTCGTCACCGATCAGCGGGCGGCCGGTAAGGATGGCGTGGCCGAGGCCTTTCATTTGAGTCTGACGGGTGTAGGAGAACGAACACTCATCGAGCAGTTTACGGATACCGACCAGGTATTTTTCCTTGTCGGTGCCTTTGATCTGGTTTTCCAGCTCATAGCTGATGTCGAAGTGGTCTTCCAGGGCGCGCTTACCGCGACCGGTAACGATGGAGATTTCGTTCAGGCCGGCATCCAGGGCTTCTTCCACGCCGTACTGAATCAGTGGCTTGTTCACCACCGGCAGCATCTCTTTGGGCATGGCTTTGGTCGCTGGCAAGAAGCGAGTGCCGTAACCGGCTGCTGGGAACAAGCATTTCTTGATCATATGAGTCCTTACAAAGGGCTGTGCGTACGGAATTCGGCGCAGTCTAATCAGGCCGCAGTCACCTTACAATGGGGTTCTGCTGGCGTTGCGATGTCATCATAGAGAAAAAATGTCGGCGTAAGTTCCGCTGATCCTGCAATGGGTGTCACCAACGGTTGGTCAGAACTCGCGTCGACCCCTTGTTTGAAAGGGCTGCAATGGTTTTAGCACGCTTTTGCGCCCCTGACACTGACCCGCAACAACTTGCGCCCTGCCCCGGCATTTGGCGCTATCATGGGCGCCTTGAACCAAGACCACGAGATTGCCAACAGATGTCAGAACCAAAAGGTGTAAACGGCTACCTGATCACTAAGCGAGCAGACGGCTGGCACTTGATCAATTTTCACGGTGACAGCGTTGCCGGCGTATTCGAGTCCGAAAGCATGGCGATCGCCGTCGCCGAAGTGTTTGTGGATGAGGCAGGCCATGCATCGAGCAAGCGGCCGAAAACCAAGTAAGCCTCTTTGCACTGCTTTGAAAGCCCCGTTAAACGGGGCTTTTTTGTTTGTCTGTACCTAGATGGCAGTTCGCTATAATCTTCAACAACGCCACGACAGTGTCAGCGCGCCCTTCCAATACCCTCGATGACGACCCCCTCTATGAAAAAAATCCTGGCACTGACCGCGGTACTGGCACTCGCCGGCTGCACCACCGCCTCCGACACCCTGCTGAAAAATGGCGAGCAAGGCCTGACCATCGACTGCTCGGGCGAGGCCAATTCATGGGCCAGTTGCTACGAGAAGGCGGACGCCTCCTGCGCGGGCACCGGCTACCGCATCGTCGGCACCAATGGCACGCCGGCACTCAAGGAAAGCGACAAGACCCTGGGCCAGGACGTGGGCAACTTCAAAGGCCGCAGCGTGGTGGTGGTCTGCAAGTAACGTTGCTACAGGTGCACTTCAGCGAACTTGATCCCCAGGCCCCGCAGGATTTCGATCAGGTCATCCAGGCGAGCAAATGATTCGACCTCATCCTGTTCGTCCACCAGGAAGTAGCTGCGCCCGCCGCTCTTCTTGAAAAATACGATCCACTCGCCCAGATCGGCGGGGTTCTGGATGACATGGGTGGCCGAGATCTGCCCTTCGGCATGGCGGGCTTTGACGTGTTCTCGTTTCATAACCGGCTTTCCAGAAAAACAAATGCCGCTCAAACCCCGGGTTTGAGCGGCATCTTTATAGTGAATGCCCGACAGTTTAACGGATGCATACCGTCCCTGCAGGGTAAGGGCTTTTTTTTATCGGGTGTGAGGGATGAGTCTGGAGCTCAACCGGAAATGCATTCTTCCCCCGCCTTCTTCACGTCGCCCGGGCGGATCGGCACATTGGACATGCTTTCATAAAGCTTGATGCTGCTACCGCTGGAGCGGTCTTCGATTTCAAAGATCGCCGACGGGTCTGCCGAGAACTTCTGCGGCACGATCACCTGAATGCCGTCTTTATGGGGTTCGATTTGCGGCGGCCGACGGGTCGCCTCCAATTTGCGTACCACACACGCCGCATATTCCTGCGGTTTCTTCCCTGAGATGACCACCAATGTTGGCGGGGTCTGCTTGATATCTGCAACCGAAGCACACCCACCTATTGCCAAGGCCAGCACCAACACACTCCACTTCATACAAAAACCTCCGATAAAGACCCTACGACAGCGGGGATGGTAATTTTCTCCCACCAACGTAGGATTTATCTGTGATAACTCGGTAAATAACTGTTTTAAATTGTCGAAGTCGTCGACGACGGCCCGATAATAAACGCGCTGGGGCTGATAAACTCCATCTTAACCTACGTATCGTTCTGATTTTTCAGAAAAAGCCCTTCTGGAGACACCCCATGAAATTCATCCACCAGCGTGAGCACCTCAACGAGGGAGACATTGTCGTCATCGAGTGCTCGCAGACCTGCAATATTCGCCTGATGAGCGATGCGAACTTTCGCAGCTTCAAAAATGGCGGCCGCCATACCTACCACGGCGGCGCATTTGATAAATTCCCGGCCAAGATCACCGCGCCCAGCACCGGGTTCTGGAACATCACCCTGGATGTGGTGACCCGTCGCGCCATCAGCGTGACCCGTAAACCTGCGTTGTCCCACAAGATCCGTATCGTTCGTCGTACCAGCAGCAAGCTGAGCTGACCCGAACACCTGACAGGAAAAAAGCTGTGACCACCACAACCAAATACGTCATCAAGTACAAGCTCAACGGCGAACGCCGCTTTGAATTTGCCCAGTTGCAAAACAACAGCATCGAAGAAGCCAAGCAAGCCTTGGCAAAAATTCATGATCCCAGCGACGAAATCACCGACATCAACGTGAGCAAGGCGCTGTAAGCCATGCCTGGCCCTACCGCCGATTTGTTTGCCGACGAGGCCCTGCAACAGCCTGCCGGGCGCGAGCAAATTGGCGAAGAGTCCTATGTACTAAGGGGCTATGCCCTGCCCTGGATCGAGCGGTTATTGCCGGAGCTGCGGCGTGTACTGGCTCAATCACCGTTTCGGCAGATGGTCACTCCCGGCGGCTTTACCATGTCGGCGGCGCTGAGCAGTTGCGGCGAGCTGGGCTGGACCACCGACGCCCGTGGCTATCGCTACAGCCCACTCGACCCGCGCAGCCAGCAACCTTGGCCCGTCATGCCCGACACATTGCGCCAACTGGCGGTGGCTGCGGCTATCGAGGCCGGCTTTGGCGGTTTTCAACCCGATGCCTGCTTGATCAACCGTTACGTACCGGGGGCGAAGATGTCCCTGCATCAGGATAAGAACGAGCGCAGCTACAGCGCGCCCGTGGTGTCGGTGTCCCTGGGGCTGCCGGCGATTTTCCTGTTCGGTGGCCATGCGCGCAGCGACAAAACCCAAAAGGTCTCGCTGTTTCATGGTGATGTGGTGGTGTGGGGCGGCGTTGATCGCCTGCGCTTTCATGGCGTGATGCCGATCAAGGACGGCGTGCATCCGGTCATGGGCCCGCAGCGCATCAACCTGACCTTTCGCACCGCCGGCTAATTTGACCGCAAGCTTCGGAGTGTCGATTGCGAGCGGCAGGCTTAATCTGCTCCTGAACCGTCAAGAGTGCAGGCCATGAACAACGAACACGATCCGCGCTGGGCTGCCATTATTGCCCGTGATGCCAAGGCCGACGCCTTGTTTGTCTACGGCGTGAAAACCACCGGCGTGTATTGCCGCCCCAGCAGCGCTTCGCGTTTGCCGCGCCCGGAGAATGTCGAGTTTTTCGACACGCCGGCGCAGGCCGAAGCCGCCGGTTATCGTCCCAGTAAACGCGCTGCCGGCGACCAGACCCAGTTGGCCGCTCACCATGGGCAACTGGTGGCCGAGGCCTGCCGGCAAATCGAGCAGGCCGAAACTCCGCCTAGCCTGGATGTGCTGGCCCGATGCGCCGGGCTGAGTCCCTTTCACTTCCACCGCGTATTCAAAGCCAACACCGGGTTGACCCCCAAGGGTTACGCCAGCGCCCTGCGTTCGCGCAGAGTGCGCGACGGCCTCAAGGGCCAGCATTCGGTGACGGACACCCTGTATGACGCGGGCTTTAATTCCAATAGCCGCTTTTATGAAGCCGCCGACCAAGTGCTCGGCATGAGACCTGGAGACTACAAAGGCGGCGGCGCCAATAACACCATCCGCTTTGCCGTTGGCCAGTGCTCGCTGGGGGCGATTCTGGTGGCGCAAAGCCAACGTGGCGTGTGTGCGATTTTATTGGGTGATGATCCGGACAAACTGGTGCGCGACCTGCAAGACCAGTTTCCCAAGGCTGAGTTGATCGGCGCGGATCAGGGTTTCGAACAACTGGTGGCCCACGTCGTCGGCTTTGTCGAGGCCCCTGCCTTGGGCCTGGATTTGCCCTTGGACCTGCGCGGCACAGCCTTTCAGGAGCGGGTGTGGCAGGCGTTGCGCGAAATCCCTGCGGGCAGCACCGCCAGCTATGCGCAGATTGCCGAGCGTATCGGTGCCCCCTCCTCCTTTCGCGCCGTGGCCCAGGCTTGCGGTGCCAACCACCTGGCGGTGGCGATTCCCTGTCATCGCGTGGTGCGCAGCAATGGCGAGCTGTCGGGCTACCGCTGGGGCGTAGAGCGCAAGCGCCAGTTACTCGAGCGCGAAACCCAGCCCCACAAAACGCCGCTTCCGTCCAGTGAATAAAACAGACTGGCCGGGTGCTGATTGCCCTGCTAAAACAGCGAAAAGCCCTACTAACGCTGGAGAAGCACCCCATGAGCACCTGGCCATACACCCGCATTCTTGACCTGTTGGGCATTGAGGTGCCGATCATCCAGGCGCCGATGGCTGGCGCGACGACCACCGCCATGGTCATCGCCGCCCAGCAAGCCGGAGCCCTGGGCTCGATGCCTGCGGCGGCGCTGAGCCTGGAGCAACTGCGCGATGCCTTGGCTCTCATTCGCCAGGCCAGTCATGCGCCGCTGAACATCAACTTCTTCTGCCATCAACCGCCCGATGCCGATGACGCGCGGGACCAGGCTTGGAAGGCCTTGCTGCAACCTTACTACCATGAGCTGGGCGCCGACTTCGATGCGCCAACCCCGGTGTCCAACCGCGCGCCGTTCAATGACGCAGCCTGCCAGGTAGTGGAAGCGTTTCGGCCAGAAGTGGTGAGCTTTCATTTTGGCCTGCCAGAGAAGTCTTTGCTGGACCGGGTAAAAGCCACCGGTGCCAAGGTGCTGTCATCGGCCACCACTGTCGAGGAAGCCGTGTGGCTGGAACAGCACGGCTGCGACGCGATTATCGCCATGGGCATCGAAGCTGGTGGGCATCGTGGCCTGTTTCTCAGCGATGACCTCAACAGCCAGATCGGCTTGATGGCGCTGCTACCGCAGATTGTCGACGCGGTCAGCGTGCCGGTGATTGCTGCGGGCGGAATCGGCGATGCGCGCGGCATCGTCGCCGCCTTTGCGCTGGGCGCTTCGGCAGTGCAGGTCGGCACGGCATACCTGTTCACACCCGAAGCTACGGTAAGCGCCTCCCATCACCATGCGCTGCGCCATGCCCAAGCCAGCGAAACCGCGCTGACCAACCTGTTTACCGGCCGCCCGGCGCGGGGCATCGTCAACCGGGTGATGCGTGAGCTCGGCGCAATCAATCCAGCGGCGCCGGCGTTCCCCAAAGCTGGAGGCGCATTAATGCCGCTCAAGGCCAAGGATGAAGCCGGTTTCAGTAACCTGTGGGCAGGCCAGGCCCTGAGGCTCGGCAAAGACCTGTCCACCTATGACCTGACCCGCGAATTGGCCGAGCACGCGCTAGCCAGATTCACCCGCGACTGACCTGCGCAGCAACTTGGTGCTATACCGGCAATAGCCTACCGCTATATATTCCCATACATAGCGGTAAGCCTCTTTACCTACAACCTGCCGTACACCTTCAAGGAGTTGCTTCATGATGACCCGCGTTTCGCGCCTGGCCCCCCTGCTTGCCGCCTTTGCCTTGGGTACGGCCCATGCCGATGAAGTGCAGGTGGCCGTGGCCGCCAACTTCACCGCCCCGATCCAGGCGATTGCCGCCGACTTCGAGAAAGACACCGGCCATAAACTGGTCGCGGCTTACGGTGCCACCGGGCAGTTCTACACTCAGATCAAGAACGGCGCGCCATTTGAGGTGTTCCTCAGCGCCGATGACACCACCCCGCAAAAACTCGAAAGCGAAGGCGCTACCGTCAAGGGTTCACGCTTCACCTACGCGGTCGGCACCCTGGCGCTGTGGTCGGCCAAAGAAGGCTATGTGGATGCCAAGGGTGATGTGCTGAAGAAAAACCAATTCAAGCACTTGTCCATCGCCAACCCCAAAACAGCGCCCTACGGCCTGGCCGCCACCCAATTGCTGGCCAGGGAAAGCTTGAGCGACCAGGTCAAGGACAAGCTCGTCGAGGGCCAGAACATCACCCAGGCTTATCAGTTTGTGTCCACCGGTAACGCCGAGCTGGGTTTTGTGGCCTTGTCGCAGATCTACAAAGACGGCAAAGTCACCGGCGGTTCGGCGTGGATTGTTCCGGCCTCCCTGCATGACCCGATCAAACAGGACGCCGTAATCCTCAATAAGGGCAAGGACAGCGCCGCCGCCAAGGCTCTGGTGGACTACCTCAAAGGCCCGAAAGCGGCTGCCGTTATCAAATCCTACGGTTACGAGCTGTAAATGCCCCTGACGAGTGCTGATTTTTCTGCGATCTGGTTGACCCTCAAACTGGCCTCACTGACCACCCTGATCCTATTGATCATCGGCACACCGATCGCCCTGTGGCTGTCGCGCACCCGTTCCAAGTGGCGCGGCCCCATCGGCGCAGTGGTCGCACTGCCGTTGGTGTTGCCGCCAACGGTCATCGGCTTCTATTTACTGTTGGCCATGGGGCCCAACGGGTACGTCGGCCAGTTCACCCAGTGGCTGGGCCTGGGCGCCCTCACCTTCAGTTTCGCCGGGCTGGTGATTGGCTCGGTGATCTACTCCATGCCCTTCGTGGTGCAGCCGTTGCAGAATGCGTTTTCTAGCATCGGCACGCGCCCGCTGGAAGTGGCCGCGACCTTGCGCGCCAACCCGTGGGACACGTTTTTCACGGTGATCCTGCCGCTGGCACGCCCTGGGTTTATCACCGCCTCGATCCTGGGCTTTGCCCATACCGTCGGTGAGTTCGGCGTGGTGCTGATGATCGGCGGCAATATCCCGGACAAGACCCGTGTCGTCTCGGTGCAGATCTACGACCACGTCGAAGCCATGGAATATGCCCAGGCCCATTGGCTGGCCGGGGCCATGGTGGTGTTCGCCTTCCTCGTGTTGCTGGCGCTCTATTCCAGCCGTAAAACCAAGATGGGCTGGAGCTGATCGCGATGATGGATATACGCCTGCACCTGAAGTATTGCGCCTTCACACTGGATGTTGACCTGCAATTGCCCGGCCGTGGCGTGAGCGCGCTGTACGGGCATTCTGGCTCCGGCAAGACCACGTGCCTGCGCTGCATCGCCGGATTGGAACGCGCCGAACACGGTTTTGTACAAGTCAACGGCGAGGTCTGGCAAGACAGCAGCAAAGGGATGTTTGTACCGCCGCATAAACGCGCTCTGGGCTATGTGTTCCAGGAGGCGAGCCTGTTTGCGCACCTGTCGGTGCGCGCCAATCTGGAGTTCGGCCTCAAACGTATTCCGCGCCCGCAACGGCGCGTGGACTTGGCGCAGGCCACCGAACTGTTGGGCATCGGGCACTTGCTTGAGCGTCACCCGCAACACTTGTCCGGCGGCGAGCGCCAACGCATCGGCATCGCCCGCGCCTTGCTCACCAGCCCCAAGTTGTTGTTGATGGATGAACCGCTGGCGGCCCTGGACAGCCAGCGCAAAAGCGAGATATTGCCTTACCTGGAACGCCTGCACGACGAGCTGGATATCCCGGTGCTGTACGTCAGCCATGCCCAGGACGAAGTGGCGCGACTGGCCGACCATATTGTCTTGCTCAGCGACGGCAAGGCCCTGGCCAGCGGCCCGATCGGCGAGACCCTGGCGCGCCTCGACCTGCCCTTGGCGCTGGGCGACGATGCCGGCGTGGTGATCGCCGGCAGCGTCGTTGCCTACGACGCGCACTATCAGTTGCTCACTCTGCAGTTGCCCGATTGCCCGTTGCAGATGCGCGTGGCCCATGTCCCGCTGGCGGTGGGCAGCCCGCTGCGGGTCAAGGTCCAGGCACGGGATGTAAGCCTGAGCCTGCAGGCCCAGGAACACAGCAGCATCCTCAACCGCTTGCCGGTGACCGTCACCCAGACTATTGGCGCGGACAACAGCGCCCACGTGCTGGTGCGCCTCGACGCCGGCGGCACGCCCTTGCTGGCACGCATCACGCGCTTCTCACACGACCAGTTGCAACTGCATCCGGGCCAGACACTGTGGGCGCAAATCAAGGCGGTGGCGGTGCTGGCTTAACCATTTGGCACGACCGCAGGGTGCTGCGGTCAATCAGACATACCGGCCGGATTTGTTGCCAAGGAAACCGCCCCATGCCTGACTCTTCGCTACCCGCCGACCTGCCCCGCGACCTGCATTATGTGGATGACACCCAGCCCGGCATCCGCCGTAAAAAAGTGCGAGGCAAGTTCCAGTATCTGAACGCCAAGGGCGAGCGCATTACCGACGCGGACGAAATAAAACGCCTGAACGCCTTGGCGGTGCCGCCCGCCTACACCGACGTGTGGATCTGTGCCGACCCTCGCGGCCACCTGCAAGCCACCGGCCGCGACGCCCGTGGCCGCAAGCAATACCGTTACCACCCACGCTGGCGCGAGGTGCGCGACAGCGACAAGTACTCGCGCTTGCAGGCTTTTGGCGCCGCGTTGCCCAAATTGCGCAAACAGCTCGAAGCTCAAATCGCCGAGCCGGGGTTTACCCGCGAAAAGGTGTTGGCCACGGTGGTGATGTTGCTGGACGCCACGCTGATCCGCGTCGGCAATACCCAATATGCCCGTGAAAACAAATCCTACGGGCTGACCACCTTGCGCAACCGCCATGTGGACATCAAGGGCAGTGAGATCCAGTTCCAGTTTCGTGGCAAGAGTGGCGTGGAGCACCAAGTCAGCGTCAAGGATCGGCGCCTGGCCCGGGTGGTCAAGCGTTGCATGGAATTGCCAGGGCAAAACCTGTTCCAGTACCTGGACGAAGACGGTGAGCGGCATACCGTCAGCTCCCAGGACGTCAACGACTACCTGCACAGCCTGACCGGCGAAGACTTTACCGCCAAGGACTACCGCACCTGGGCTGGTACAGCAATGGCGCTGGCAGTGTTGCGCGAGTTGGCGTGGCAGCCCGAATCCGACGCCAAGCGGCATGTGGTGGCGATGGTCAAGGATGTCTCCCGGCAGTTGGGCAATACGCCGGCGGTGTGCCGCAAGTGTTATATCCATCCGGCGGTGCTCGAGCATTTCAGCCTCGGCGAGTTGTCGAAGTTGCCCAAGCCGCGGGTGCGCAAAGGCTTGAAAGCCGAAGAAGTCGCGCTGGCGATGTTCCTGGAAAAACTGGCCGAAGACTTGCCGCACAAAGTTAAGGTGGGTTAGGCTCTGCCTCCCTTCTGACTCACGGGATGACCGCCGACGTGAACATCTAAGCCTTCCAAAATGTATCTGCAACGAGCCGCTGGCGCGCTTGTTGGCCTGTTCGACATTTTTTTGGAGGTGCTGATGACTGACGTCAAACGGCTGCCCGCTCTTGTTTCCCTGCAACACCTGTCTTTCCAGTTCGCCAATGGCGAAACCTTGCTGGCCGACGTGAACCTGTCCATTGATCAAACGCCTACCGGTATCGTCGGGCGCAATGGACGGGGCAAAAGTATCCTGGCCAAGTTGATGGCCGGCGTGCTGCTGCCCTCCTCCGGCACGTTGAAAAAACCGGCCCATGTTGCCTATGTGCCCCAGGCCATCACGGCTCAACCAGGGCAAACCATCGCCGATATCACCGCAACTGCCGCAGCCTTGGCTGCCCTTGCACGTATGGCCCAGGGCGATGCACGCCTCGGTGACCTGGAGCTGATCGACGATCGCTGGGACCTCGCCGAGCGCCTGCGCCAGGCACTGGATGCAGCGGGTTTGCAGACCCTCAGTGCCAGTACCCCGGCCGATCAACTCAGCGGTGGCCAACTCGCCAGGGTCGCGCTGATCGGGGCGTTGTTGGCTGCGCCGCAGTTGCTGATTCTGGATGAGCCCAGTAACCACCTTGATGCTGCCGGGCGCGATTGGCTGTTGCGTGTGTTGCGCGATTGGCGAGGTGGCCTGGTGGTGGTCAGCCATGATCGACAGTTGCTCAACGTCATGGGTCGCATCATTGAGCTTTCGCCCCTTGGCATTCAGGTCTACGGCGGCAACTACGACGCCTATCGCCAGCAACGCGATACTCACCAGCAGGCCGCGATTGCTGCGTGGGAACAGGCGCGTCTGGCCCGCAGCCGTGAGCGTCGGCGTCTGCAAAAAGACCACGACGACCTGCAGCGCCATGCCGCACGCGCACGTAAACAGGCCGAGACCGCCAACGTCGACCGTTTTACCAAGGCGCGCTGGAAAAGCGCAGCAAAGGAGATCGTCAGCAGCGTGCGTAGCGCCCATCATGCGTGCAAAAACCAACTCGACGCCCAGGTGCGCCAGGCTTACGAGCGCGTGGCGGATGAGACGCCCACACTGCTCGCATTATCAGGCTCGACCGTCCCCAATGGCCGCCAGGTACTGGTGCTGGAGCAGGCGCAATTGCCCTGGCTTGATCCCCTGGCACCCGTCAGCTACCTGACGCTCAACCTGACGGGCCCGGCTCGCGTTGCCGTGCGTGGGCCGAACGGTTGCGGCAAATCGACCTTGCTCAAACTGCTGGCCGGCCACTGGCAGGCGGTCAGTGGCAAGTGCAGCGTAGCGGTGCCCAGTGCGTACATTGATCAGCACCTGGCGCTGCTGGACGACCGGCGCAGCCTTGTCGAGCAACTCAACCTGCTCGACACGCCGCTGGCCGAAGCCGAACTGCGCACACGTCTGGCGTTTTTGCAGCTGGACGCGCTGCGGGTTACGCAGCCGGCAGGGCAACTCAGCGGCGGCGAGCGCTTGAAAGCCGCGATGGCCCTGGCCTTGTGGCGTGATACACCGGCGCAATTACTGTTGTTGGATGAACCCACCAATCACCTGGACCTGGAGTCAGTGCTAGCGTTTGAGCAGGCTTTGAAGGGGTTTACCGGCGCGCTGCTGGCCGTATCACACGACGAGGCATTCTTGCAGGCGATCGAGCCGACTCACCATCTGACGTGGCACGCCACCGGCTGGCAACTGGAGCGTGTCTGAGGTCATTGCGCGGACAGGCAAAGCGCCCTACGGTAGTGGCCGGATAATCTCACCGAGGAAACCAGCCCCATGCTGCCTTCGTCCCGCAAGCCTTACACCAATGCCACGCTCGCCCGTCGTCAGCGCTGGCGCGGGCGCGTGGGCTTGATGCTGGTGGCCTGCCTGTCGGTGCTGGCGGGCATGACCGATGCGATTGGTTTTATGGCCAGCGGCGATTTCGTCTCGTTCATGAGTGGTAACACCACGCGCCTGGCGGTGGCCATCAGTGCGGGCGACCTGGGGCTCACCGGGCGCCTGGTATTGCTGGTCGCCACCTTCGTGGTCGGCAATGCCTTGGGCGTGCTGGTCAGCCGTTTCAGCAAGCGCCATGCGTTGCCCTTATTACTGTGCATCGGCGCCTTGCTCTGCGCTGCGGCGTTGTGGCCATCGACCGGCACCTTGCCCGCGTTGCTCGCGGCTATCATTGCCATGGGCATGCTCAACGCGGCCGTCGAGGAAGTGAACGGGCTGCCGGTGGGGCTGACCTACGTCACCGGAGCGCTGTCACGCTTTGGTCGCGGGCTCGGCCGTTGGTTATTGGGGGAGCGCCGCAATGGCTGGCGCGTGCAATTGATTCCGTGGGGCGGGATGTTCATTGGCGCTGTGATCGGTGCACTGCTGGAACAGCAGATGGGCCTGCGCGCATTGTGGGTCAGTGGTGCGTTGGCTGCGGCCTTGGGGGTGGCGACACTGTTGATTCCGCGACGCTGGCACTTGGGTTTCATGCCCCGGTGAGGTTGGGGTGGAGGAGCTCGTTCGACGTTTAAGCCTCGACATCCGTGTACCGGTAAAGAGCCATCACGTCGAACGAGCACGTGAATCATAAGCCAATGCCCGGCGGCTGTCCCGCCAGGCGTTTCGGAATATGACTAAGGCAACCGACTTACAGACAAGTGGCCAGTGCTGCCAGGCGACGTTTGGCCGGCATATTGTCCTGTGCTGCATAGTAGTTGACCGTAGAACCCGCGCCGGTGCTGAGTACATCGACAAAGTAATCGCCAGCGGTGGTATACACCGTAAAACCACCCGCCTCGGTCGCTTCCTTGAAGCCGCCAGCATCGACGCCGAACACGCTTTCATCCTGCCAGCCGAACTGGATGCACTGGGCAACGACCAGAGTGGCCTTGTCTGATGCCAGGGTCTTGTAGGGGCTGCCTGCGCGCGCTTCCTTCATCTTCGAACCGGCGCAACCGGTCAGTGCCGCCAGTATCAATGCGCCCATTACCACTTTGTGCATGCCATTGCTTCCTTGGAAAAACCGTGACTCTACCACTGTGCGTCTGCCAACTGACGCGCCCATGAACTTTGTTTCACTGTGAAGGGCAAACACGCCGCCTATAGTGGCCAGGCTCATTTTTTAGAAGTCTCCCTTCTGCCCGCCACCCCGCGGGCTTTTTTTTTGCCCGGGTGTCAAAACCACCAACGGAACAGATAGAACAGCGCCATGCTCAATAGCACCGTGGTCAACACGCTGCGCGTCCAGTACATCAACGCCACGGCGCAGATGCCGGCCAGCAGATAAGGGTTGCTCGGGCTCAGGTTGAGCCGATGGTCAGCCAGGAAAATAATCGGCCCGCAGATCGCGGTGAGCATGCCCGGCACGGCGAAGCCCAGAAATTCACGCGCACCGCGATTGAGCCGTACCGGCAAGCGCGGCTCGATAAACAGGTAACGGTTGAAGAACACCACCAGGCCCATGGCCACAATCATCAGGTAAATCATCGTTGCCCCACTCCCAGCCGTTTACAGGCAAACCCCGCGCTCATCCCCAACACACCCGAGACCACCACCGCCGACTCCCAGTGCAGATAACTCAACCAGACCGAGCTCAGCAGTGCCACGGCAACGCATACCACCGTGGGCACGTCGCGCACCACGGGGGTGATCAAGGCAATAAAGGTCGCGGCAATCGAGAACTCCAGCCCCAATTGATCAAGGCCGGGAATGCTTTTGCCCAGCACAATGCCGGCGAGGGTGAAGAGGTTCCAGATCAGGTAAAACGTCAGGCCGACGCCCAAGGCGTACCAGCGATTGAAGGTCTCGCGGTCGTAGTGGTTGACCAGGGCAAAGAATTCATCGGTCAACAAGAACCCCAGGCTCATGCGCCAACGGGTGTTGAGCGAAGACAGCGTAGGACGCATGTGCATGCCATAGAGCAGATGCTGGGATGTGAGCAGCAAGGTGGTCAGCACGATGGAAATCAGGCTGGCACCGCTCTTGACCATGCCGATGGCCACCAGTTGTGCGGCACCGGCAAACACAATGGCAGACAAGCCTTGGGCTTGCAGCGGGGTAAATTGCGCGTCGATGGCCATGGAGCCGGCCAGCAACCCCCAGGGCGCACAGGCCAGGGATAAGGGAATGACGGCGATGGCGCCGCGGGTGAAGGCGTAATGAGGTAATGCAGTGGGCATGGAAGCGGCTCATCGACAGACAGTCGACAAGCATGCCAGCACGAACGAAAGCTTGTCTTGAACGATCTTGCTCAGGCGAGCTTTACCGAAACCTGCTCCACCGAATCCCGGGCTTCGCGCAATTCATACGCATCCTGGTTCAGCCGGTGGATGGTATTGAGCAGGCGCTGGCGCAGCACTTCATCGCCGAGTTTTTCCACGGCGCGCATCAGGTCGAAGGCCGCGGTTTCGTTATTTTCCGCGACGGAATCCAGGGTCTTGCGCAGGTTGCGGGTGGCTCGGGTCACGCGGGGTCTTCCTTCATCAGCAATGGGCAGGCACGTTAGGACATTTGTGTTTCATTTTAATTTCAAACAGTTGTGGCGCTTTTAAAGGGATTTGATCCATATCAATTGAAACAAGATTTGACCTGCATATATGGAAATACGTATATTCGAATATATCCACTTGAAAAGTCCTTGACCATGTCAGACCTCTTCTCTCCTCCCACCCTGTTCAAGTGCCTGGCCGATGCCACCCGTGCACGGGTGACCTTACTGATCCTGCGCGAGGGCGAACTTTGCGTGTGTGAGTTGATCCATGCCTTGGACGACAGCCAGCCAAAAATCTCCCGCCATCTCGCGCAATTGCGCAGTTGCGGGCTACTGGTGGACCGACGTCAAGGGCAATGGATCTACTACCGCATCAATCCGGCACTGCCCGCCTGGGTCACCCAGGTGCTCGACACTACCCTACAAGCCAACCAGCCATGGTTGCAGGATGACGCACTGCGTCTGAATGCAATGGGCGACAGACCACAACGGGCCAGCACCTGCTGCTGAGCCATCGGAGCGTTTATTCATGCTTGTCGCAATTGCGATTTTCCTCGTCACCATCGTGCTGGTCATCTGGCAACCCAAGGAGCTGGGCGTTGGCTGGAGTGCCACACTGGGCGCGATTCTGGCGCTGGCCTGCGGGGTGATCAGCCTGGCGGACATCCCGGCGGTGTGGCACATCATCTGGAACGCCACCGGCACCTTCGTCGCGCTGATCATCATCAGCCTGTTGCTGGACGAAGCCGGTTTCTTCGCCTGGACGGCGCTGCATGTGGCGCGCTGGGGGCGTGGCCGCGGCCGGCGGTTGTTTGCCTATATGGTGTTGCTGGGTGCGCTGGTATCGGCGCTGTTTGCCAACGACGGTGCGGCGTTGATCCTGACGCCTATCGTGATGTCGATGCTGCTGGCCTTGCGCTTTTCCCCGGCGGCGACCCTGGCCTTCGTCATGGGCGCAGGGTTTATCGCCGACACGGCGAGCCTGCCGCTGGTGGTGTCGAACCTGGTGAATATCGTCTCGGCGGACTATTTCAAGATTGGCTTCAACGAATACGCCGCGGTGATGGTGCCGGTGAACCTGGTCAGTGTCGCCGCCACGCTCGCGGTGCTGCTGTGGTTTTTCCGCCGGGATATTCCGCAGACCTACAACCCGTCCGACCTGGAAGATCCCGCCAGTGCCATCCATGACCGTGCGACCTTTCGTGCCGGCTGGTGGGTACTCGGTATTTTGCTGGTCGGCTGTTTCGCTCTGGAACCATTGGGCATTCCCATCAGTGCGATCTCGGCGTTCTGTGCGGTACTGCTGCTGGTGATTGCTGCCAAAGGTCATCAAATTTCCACGCGTAAAGTCCTCAAGGAAGCCCCGTGGCAGATCGTGATTTTTTCCCTGGGCATGTACCTGGTGGTCTATGGCCTGCGTAACGCCGGCCTGACCGACTACCTGGCCACCTGGCTTGACACCTTCGCCACCTATGGTGTGTGGGGCGCGGCCATGGGCACCGGGGTGCTGACAGCGCTGCTCTCATCAGCCATGAATAACCTGCCGACCGTGCTGATTGGCGCGTTGTCCATCGAGTCCAGCCATGCCGTGGGCGTGGTCAAGGACGCGATGATCTACGCCAATGTGATCGGCAGCGACCTGGGCCCGAAAATCACCCCCATCGGCAGCCTGGCCACCTTGTTGTGGTTGCATATCCTGGCACGCAAAGGCATCACCATCACCTGGGGTTACTACTTCAAGGTCGGGATCGTGCTGACCCTGCCCGTCCTGCTGATCACCCTCGCCGCCCTCGCCTTGCGCCTGAGCGTCTAATGGAGACTGCAATGAAAGTGCTGTTCATGTGTACCGCCAACAGCTGCCGCAGCATCTTGTCCGAAGCGATGTTCAACCACCTGGCGCCGCCGGGCTTTGAAGCGATCAGCGCCGGCAGTTTTCCCAAGGGCCAGGTCTTGCCCCGTAGCCTGAGCACGCTGCAGGCGGCGGGCATCAGCATCGAAGGTTTGTACAGCAAGGGCAATGAGGCCTTTCAAGACAGCCCGCCGGATGTGGTCATCACCGTGTGCGATAAAGCAGCCGGTGAAGCGTGCCCCGTATATTTCGGCCCAGCGGTGAAGACGCATTGGGGCCTGGAGGACCCTTCCGAAGTGCAGGGTGACGAGGCGCAAGTAGAGGCTGCATTCAAGGCCACCCTCGACATTATCACCGCACGCTGCGAGGCGTTTTTTGCGCTGCCCTTTGCACGTCTATCGCCGGATGAATTGAAGGCTGAACTCCACCGCATTGCCTCAACGCCGCAGCCTGTGTAGGAGCAAGCTTGCTCGCGAAAAACTCATAGGCACCGCGGTCATTCAGGAAACGCGCGTTATCGTTGACGCTTTTCGCGAGCAAGCTCGCTCCTACAGGGGGCGCTGATTCTGTGGGCAATACACGGCCAGTGTGGGAGCTGGCTTGCCTGCGATAGCGGTGGTTCAGTTGAAGATTCAGTCGCTGACGCGCCGCCATCGCGGGCGTTCCTACAGAGGGCGTGGTATCCCTCTCTCGGACTGACGTATGCTCTGGCACTTTCTCGAAAGGAACTGAGCATGCTGTCGATCTTTGTCTATGCGCTGGTATTCGGTTTTGTATTTTGCCTTTCCCCTGGCGCCGTGCTGGCAGAGACTCTGCGCCGCGGCTTGCTCCATGGCTTCACGCCGGCGTTGCTGGTGCAGTTCGGCTCACTGGTGGGCGACGCCGTCTGGGCCGTGATTGGCCTCACCGGTATCGCACTGCTGATCCAGCATGATGCAGTGCGGGTTCCACTTACAATCGTCTGCGCGCTGTACCTGGCCTGGCTGGGCATTCGCAGCCTGATTGATGCCTGGCAGCTACCGGCAATGGACAATGCCCCTGCCAGCTCAGGCAAAAATGCGTTGGCGGTGGGCGCGGCGATTTCCTTGGCTAATCCGAAAAACATCGTCTACTGGGGCGCCTTGGGCAGCGCACTGTCGGGGATTGTCGGCACCACCCCCAGTCACGGGCAGACCCTGATGTTTTTTGCCGGCTTCATGCTGGCGTCGGTACTCTCGTGTTTTCTTACCGCCGCCTTGGTGAACCTGCTACGCAAGAACGCATCACCGACTTGGCAGCGTGCGAGTTATGCGGCCTGCGGTTTAGTATTGATCTATCTGGCACTCCTCGCCGCGCAAGGTGTATGAAGTTATTCAATCCACAACTTACGCGCGCCTCTTGTCTGAACAAACTCTGAACACTGGTTAATTTAATTAATCATACGTTGACATTCACTGACGCCCTGAGTAGATTGCCCGTGCCCGCAACTGGGGCCTTTTTTAAACCTCACAAAAGAAGCCAATGGACACAGTATCTAGTCGCTGTCCGAGCACCGCCTTTGCGGGCATCGGGCGCCAAACCCAGAATATGACAGGACTCGCGTTCCAGGTCCGGTAAGCTGCGCTAGAGCTTGATGCTCCACCGTAACTGCCTCACCGGTCGCCCGTCCGGTCCCGAGGTGTGTTATGACCTTCCAACTCCTTGTTTTGCCTGATACGCGCACACTGGTCGCAGCCCTGCGCGCCAAGCTGTGCCGAGCGCCGGCGGGCTTTTCGCCAACCCGCTCGACCTTTGTCACACCCTCCCCTCAAGTGCGCCCAGCCCCGCCGCTGGCGCACTGGCGTATCTGCCCTGAAAGCGGCCACCTGGTGCAGCACTGGGATCATGCCGACCCTCAAGACCCGCAGAGACCCCAGGTTTCCTGCCTGGCGCAAGCGCGCTTGATGCTCGGTTTCTACCTGAGTACTCGCGCCGCCTGACCTCGCTGGAAACAGCAACTTTCTTATTGATGACCCTGGAGTTCTTTATGAACACGTCCAGTAGTAGCCTGCTGCACGCTAGTTAACTAACGTGCTGTTAGCGGGCCCTTCAGAAGTTATGTGAATACTTTATTTGAACCGATCGCGAAGTCCGCGGCTCGGCATGCTTTCGCTCGCCTGTCTGCAGGTAAGTAGTGGGTATGTTTTGTCGAGAATTGGCGACAGGAGTACAGACAATGAGCGCCGTAAAAAACACGCCTCTGCACAAGAAAAATGGCACCGCCCCCGACACCAGGCTGTCGATGCGTGCCGCCCGCGAAGCCCACAATGGCCTGGCGGCCACCCTCGCCAATGTACGCGCCACCCAGGACGGCCTGACCGAACTGGACGCCTCGGCGCGCCTGCAACGCGAAGGCTATAACGAAGTGGCCCATGACAAGCCGCCACACGCTATCGTCCAGTTCCTGCAGGCACTGAACAACCCCTTCATCTACGTGCTGTTGACCCTGGGCGGTATCAGCTTTGTCACCGACTATTGGTTGCCACTTCAGGCAGGTGAAGAAGTCGACCTGACCAAAGTCATCATCATCATGACCATGGTGTTGCTCAGCAGCCTGCTGCGTTTCTGGCAAGAACACCGCTCGGCCAAATCCGCAGAAGCCCTCAAGGCCATGGTACGCACCACCGCCACCGTGCTGCGCCGCGAGCAGGTTGGCGCCCAGCCGGTCTTGCGCGAAGTGCCGATGCGCGACCTGGTGGCCGGCGACATCGTGCAGCTGTCAGCCGGCGACATGATCCCCGCGGATATCCGCCTGATCGAGTCCCGCGACCTGTTTATCAGCCAGGCCGTGCTGACCGGCGAAGCCTTGCCGGTGGAGAAGTACGACACCCTGGGCGATGTCACGCAAAAGTCCGCCTCTACCCTGGCCGCCGACCAGGGCAACCTGCTGGACTTGCCGAACATCTGCTTCATGGGCACCAACGTGGTCAGCGGCCGCGCCAAAGCAGTGGTGGTGGCAACAGGGCCGCGCACTTACTTTGGCTCCCTGGCCAAGGCTATTGTCGGCTCGCGGGTGCAAACCGCCTTCGACCGGGGCGTGAACAGTGTCAGCTGGCTGCTGATCCGCTTCATGCTGGTGATGGTACCCATCGTGTTTTTCCTCAATGGCTTCTCCAAGGGCGATTGGGGCGATGCCTTCCTGTTTGCCCTGGCGGTAGCCGTCGGCCTTACCCCGGAAATGCTGCCGATGATCGTCAGCGCCAACCTGGCCAAGGGTGCTACGGCCATGGCCAAGCGCAAAGTGGTGGTCAAGCGCCTCAATGCGATCCAGAACTTCGGTTCGATGGACGTGCTGTGCACCGACAAGACCGGCACCCTCACCCAGGACAAGATCATCCTCGAGCATCACGTCAATGCCTTTGGCCAGCGCGATGACGCCGTGCTGTCCCTGGCCTGGCTCAACAGCTTTCACCAGAGCGGCATGAAAAACCTGATGGACCAGGCGGTGGTGCAGTTCTCGGAACAAAACCCCAAGTTCCAGGTGCCGTTTGCCTACAGCAAGGTCGATGAATTGCCGTTCGACTTTGTCCGTCGTCGCCTGTCGATCGTGGTCAAGGATGCCGCCGGTGACCAGTTGCTGGTATGCAAGGGCGCGGTGGAAGAGATGCTGAGCATTTCTACCCATGTCATGGAGGCCGGCGAAGCCTTGCCCCTGGATGACCGCCGTCGTGAAGCGCTACTGGCGCTCGCCAATGATTACAACGAAGACGGTTTCCGCGTGCTGGTGGTAGCGACCCGCAATATTCCTAAAGCGCTGGCACGCCAGCAGTACACCACCAGCGACGAACGCAACCTGATGATCCAGGGCTTCCTGACCTTCCTGGACCCACCGAAGGAAACCGCAGGCCCGGCCATTGCGGCGCTGCAACAGATTGGTGTGGCGATCAAGGTGTTGACCGGCGACAACGCCGTGGTCACCAGCAAGATCTGCCGCCAGGTTGGCCTGGAACCCGGCCAGCCGCTGCTGGGCGTGGAAATCGAAGCCATGGACGACGCCACCCTGCTGCGCCGCGTAGAAGAGCGCACCGTATTCGCCAAGCTCACGCCGCTGCAAAAATCCCGCGTGCTCAAGGCGCTGCAAACCAACGGTCACACCGTCGGCTTCCTCGGTGACGGTATCAACGATGCACCTGCGCTGCGGGATGCCGATGTGGGTATTTCGGTGGACAGCGGCACCGACATCGCCAAGGAATCGGCCGACATCATCCTGCTGGAAAAGAGCCTGATGGTGCTGGAAGAAGGCGTGCTCAAGGGCCGCGAAACCTTCGGCAATATCATGAAGTACCTGAACATGACTGCCAGCTCCAACTTCGGCAACGTGTTCTCGGTGCTGGTGGCCAGTGCGTTCATCCCGTTCATGCCGATGCTGGCGATCCATCTGCTGCTGCAGAACCTAATGTACGACATCTCCCAACTGGCCCTGCCTTGGGACAAGATGGACAAGGAATACCTGGCCAAGCCACGCAAGTGGGATGCGAAAAACATCGGACGCTTCATGATCTGGATCGGGCCGACCTCGTCGATCTTCGACATCACCACCTTTGCGCTGATGTGGTACGTGTTCTCGGCCAACAGTGTGGAAATGCAGACGCTGTTCCAGTCCGGCTGGTTTATCGAAGGGCTGCTCTCGCAAACCCTGGTGGTGCATATGCTGCGCACCCGCAAGATCCCGTTCTTCCAGAGCACGGCCGCCTGGCCGGTGTTGATGATGACCTGCATCGTGATCGCCCTGGGCATCTACGTGCCGTTCTCACCGCTGGGCACCCTGGTGGGCCTGCAACCGCTGCCGCTGGCGTACTTCCCATGGCTGGTGGGCACCTTGCTGGCTTACTGCTGCGTCGCCCAACTGATGAAGACGATCTACATCCGCCGCTTCAAACAGTGGTACTGACCCTCCCCGCCGTTCAAACGCAGGCGGCCGCCCGGTCGCCTGCGTGCAATACAAGGATTTGCTCATGCGCGTGTTGATCTGTGCAGGTCGTCATTACGCCGACACCAAAAAGTCCCGCCATGTGCTGGACGCTTACCACCGCCTGCGCCCGGTGCAGGTACTGATCCACGGCGGCAACCAGTTCCTGGGCAGCGAGATCGAGGAATGGGCCCGGGAAATCGGTATCGACGTAGTGCGTTATCCACCCAATTGGCAGCGCCATGGCAAACAGGCGGAACGCCAGCGCAATCACTTCATGCTGGCCGACAGCCGCCCCGATCTGATCATTGCCCTGCCGGGCGGTGACGATACCTCAGAGCTGGTTTGCCAGGCCAAAGCCAGCGGCATTTCGGTGCTGACCGTAGAAAGCTGAACTCAAGCGAGGTGCATCATGCACAAAAAACACACGCCGGCACGCCGCGACGGGTTTGCCAAATATCGCGCACGCCACTCTCGCCACACCCTGCTGTTACTGCCGCCAGCAAAGCGCCGTGCATTGCAGCGCAACCTGATCTTTATCGGCATGACCCTGGGCCTTGTCTTGGTGGCCGCGTTGATTTCAAAAGCGCAAGCCGCAGGCGGCGCTTATGTGGTTGACGACGGCGCGATCAACACGCCGGGTGAATGCAATGTCGACGCCTGGTACAGCGCCCAGCGGCACGCGGGCAGTACCCATAACAGCACCTTGTCGCCCGCCTGCACGTTCAGCGCCATGCCAGCCGTGCAATGGGGCGCCGCGTTGTCACGGGCCGTGGATGCAGGCAAAGGCGAGACGCAGATCAGCCCGCAAGCCAAGGTGCAGGTGCTGTCACGGCAAGACTTGGGCTTGGAACTGGCGATTGCTGTCGGGGCGCATGTCGCGCTGGACCGCCATCACGGGCTTGACGGCGCAGACCTGAACATCCCCCTGACATGGCAACCCCTGGATGCCTTGCGCCTGAACCTGAACGCCGGCTGGAGCCACGCCTACAACGACGGTGATCAACAACATCGCCTGACCTGGGGCACGGGGTTCGAATATCAGTTGGCAGAGAAGCTCACGCTGATTGGCGAGCGGTATGGCCAGGAAGGCGGCGAACAGGCCTGGCAGGCTGGGCCACGTTTGCACATTGGTGAATTTGTTGACGTGGACCTGCTGGTTGGGCGCAGCCTGATTGGCGATCGCGCCCAGTGGCTGACCACTGGGGCGACGCTGAGGTTCTAGGCTTTGGCCTGCTGCTCCAGATGCAGCTGCAATTGCGGATCGATTTGCAACTGACCGGCCAGGTCGTCGAGGTAATTGCGCTCGGCGTCCTGCTGATCATTGACCAGCATCACGCTCGCCAGGTAAATCTCCGCAGCGAGTGCGGGGTCATTGGCATACTCGGCAAAATCGGCGGCATCCAGGGGCTTGGCGACTTCGGCGTCGAGCCACTGCTGCAGCTGTGGGTCGTCGGTATGACGGCCGATCTCGGCAGAAATCATCTGCTGCTCTTGCGCATCGATTTTGCCATCGGCCTTGGCCGCCGCGATCAACGCACGCAGTACGCCGTGGCTATGGGCTTCGGCTTCAGGCCCTTCAAGCTGGTCAACGGTCTGGATAGCTTGCTGCGGTGCCGAAGCCTGTTGGCGTTGCCAGGCTTGATACGCCTGGAAGGCCGCCATCCCCAGGGACGCCAGCGCCGCGTAGTTCATCCCACCGCCGCTGCGCGTCTGGGTAGTACCACCTGCCGGAGCGCCGCCCAACAAGCCGCCCAGGCCACCTAATAAACCACCCAAACCGCCACCCGCCGCAGACGCATTGCCGGTGCCGGCGCCCTTCAACAACCCTCCAAGCAACCCGCCCAGGCCGCCGCCCGAAGCCCCGCCGCCTTGCTGCCCTGCACGCAACAGTTGTTCCAGTAGATCGCTGGTATTCATGGTGTCGCCCTCCGGGGCGCAATAGTGGCATTGATCAAACATAGTCCTCCCGCGATGGAACACCATGACCGTCGGGCGGGCAAGCTTTATGATGGCGCCATCACGCCAAGAAGGGAGAACCGCGGTGAACCGCATCGAGCACATTGCGCTGATGGCCACCTATAACCAATGGATGAACCGCAAGGTCTACGACGCCGCCGCCGCCCTGACGCACGCGCAGTTGACCCTGGACCGCCAAGCGTTTTTCGGTTCGATCTTCGGCACCTTGAACCACCTGATGCTGGGTGACACCGTCTGGCTCAAGCGCTTCGCCGAACACCCGGCCAACTTTGCGGCCTTGGCGCCGCTGAACGGGGTTGCCACGCCCGGCGACCTCAAGCAACTGGCCTTCGCCAGTCTTGCCGAACTAGCGGCCCATCGCGCCTGGCTGGATCAACTCATCATCGATTGGGCCCACAGCCTGCAAGAGCCCCACCTCGACCAACGCCTGCGTTATCACAACATGCGCGGCGTGGCCGCCGAGAAACCCTTCTTCGGTTTGCTGGTGCACTTTTTCAACCACCAGACTCATCACTGCGGCCAGGTGACGACACTGCTGAGCCAGGCGGGTGTGGACGTGGGGGTCACCGACTTGCTGGCACTGATTGACTGAAGGCCGACACGGTCAATGTGGGAGCTGGCTTGCCTGCGATGGTGTAACAGGTTCATACCTGTGACTGACACATCGCTATCGCAGGCAAGCCAGCTCCCACAGTTGCCCTATATTGCCCACAGCATCAGTGCTGTCACTTCACCTTGCTGCTCAAGGTCTCCACGCTGCGCTTCAAATCATCCAGGCTGCGCTTGAGACCGTCGATCTCGCTTTTCTGCCGCTCTATCGTGCTCTTCTGCTCATCCACCGTACGCTTGAGACTCGATAGCTGACTGTCACTGCTACTGGCACTCGAACCGTCCTTGCGCTTGAACTCATCAAACGCACGCTCTTGGCCCTCCACTTTGCTTTTCAAGCTTTGCAGTTCGCTTTGACTCTGTTTTTGCCCAGCCTGCAGCGCCTCGACATCCCCCACGGAAACACCCGACGGCTTCAACACATAGGCACCGCCCACGTCCATCGAGCCGGCCGTCAACTTGTCTGAAGACGACGCACTAAATTCGCCCCACTGCACCGCCCTCCCCGCCTGCGCCGAGCTGAACGCGCCAGTGCCCAACAACCCCGCTACACCTGCGGCCATGATCCAAGCCTGCTTACGGATACTGAGCATCAAACGACTCCCTGCGAAATGCCGAAATGGCATATCGCTATGACTGTCATTTATGGGGCTTGTTCCTGGGTTGCAAGCGTTCATCAGGACTTGGTACAAAGGCCATGTAGATCACTGATCTGTCACGTTTTTTTCTGCGCATCTTTATGCGGGAAAACCGGCTGGGAGGTTGCGCTGAAGCGGCTGGATCTATATATTCCCAACCCTGTTACACCGCGCTACCGCCCGAATGGCGAAACTGGTAGACGCATGGGACTTAAAATCCCCCGCTCGTAAGGGCGTCCCGGTTCGATTCCGGGTTCGGGCACCATAGATATCAAGGGCTTGCCAGGGAAACCTGGGCAGGCCCTTATCTTTTCTGTTCCGCAATTCTCATCAGCGGCGTCCTGCCGACCGAACCCAATCCGTTCGGCGCATGAAGCGCCACCCCACTACTGCCGCAATGTGGGGCGGCTGCACGGTCTCCCTAGTTGATTTCAGTGACGAAGTTTTCGCGAGACCGCCGTACTTTTTTCAGGTTTACCAGCCAGTCAGACTCTGCTGCCCGATACCCCAACGGCAGGAGCACCACACTGCGCAGATGCCTGGCCCCCAGTCCCAGAATCTCATCGACAGCCGAGGGATCGAAGCCTTCCATGGGCGTTGCGTCGACTTGCTCGGACGCCGCGGCGATTAAAGCCGAGCCTAGTCCAATATAGGCTTGGCGCGCAGCCGCTTGATAATTGGCCTCCTGCCCACACTCGGCGACTATGCCGAGGAGCATTTGACGGTAATCTTCCCACCCCTGGTTGACAGTAGCTCGTACAGTATTGGTCAGGTCGAACATCATGTTGACGCGCTCAGGCGTTATGTCATCCCAGGCGGCGAACACCAGTAAATGAGAGCAGTCGGTCACCTGGGACTGATTCCAGCTGACCGCCTTGATCTTTTCGCGAATGTGCGGATTAGTCACCACCAGCAATTCAAATGGCTGGAGGCCGCTCGAGGTCGCCGTCAGTCGTACCGCTTCCAGAATTCGCTCCAGCTTTTCAGCCGGCACGGTCTTGGACGGGTCATAACTTTTCGTCGCATAACGCCAATTCAGTAACTCGGTTATTTTGCTCATTCTTCATATTCCACGTAGGTCAACGGTCTTTATCCAGCCCAATCCGAATACCTTCAGGATTGCGCTCCGGCTTATACTGCGGATTAAAGTCAACTTGAAGGTCAAGCAAAAAATGAAGATCGGCGAGATTTCGCGACGCACAGGCCTTGCTGCTTCAGCAATACGCTACTACGAGGAGCAAGGCCTGCTGGACGCTCCCACGCGTGACGTGAACAACTATCGCTATTACAGCGAAACCACCATTAAACGCTTGGAAGTCGTGATCCATGCGCAAAGGTTGGGGTTTTCCCTCGACACCATTCGTGGCCTCTTCCTTCATGACGGTAGCTGCTCCAAATCCCTCACTCTGGAACAGATCAATGTACGCCTGGAGGAGATACAGCACATCGAAGCCACGCTAAAAGTGCAGCGTGAGGAGTTGTTGATGCTGCAAGAAGTCCTCGAAGAAAGCCTTCGTACGGGCATCGCACCTGGATTGGATTGCCCAAGCAGCGTGGAGCGATTACGACCTGATCGAGCCGTAGTCATGCGAAGCAAACACATGATGGCTACCAGCAAGTAAAGAAAGCGCAATACTGCGAGATCTGGATCTCAACCAAATACAAACCTGATGCTGCCTCTCGCACTGACAGATTGCTATAAAGCGATAAGCAAGAAAAAACCCCACAGCATCAACGATCCTGTGAGGTTTTATCACCGGCTTTACCGATCCGGCATCAAACCACGCTGATCATCTCTGCACTCAACTGCGCCGCATTGAACCCCACCAGGGTGACACTGCTGTCCCCCCCCAGAATCACGCTGTCACTGCCGTGCTGGGTAGTCGCACCGAGCACAGCATCGGCGCTGGCAAACAGCGACTTGGCGAACACCAGCAGGTCTTTCCCATTCTGATGAATGTTGAAGTCACTGATCACGTCGTGACCGAACCCGCGCTGGTCGAAAACAAACAGGTCGCTGCCCACGCCACCGCTGAGTTGGTCATTACCCTGCCCGCCGATCAAGACGTCATTGCCGTTGGCGCCATACAGCGCGTCGTTACCGGTGCCGCCCAGCAGTGTGTCGTTGCCCTCACCGCCGTGCAGCAGGTCATTGCCGGCGCCACCGTCGAGCCGGTCATTGCCGTTCTGGCCGAATATCAGGTCGCGAGCGGCGGTGCCTTTGAGGGTGTCGGCCAGCTGGCTGCCTTCGATGGATTTGGCATACGCCTTATCGGCGCCGAACAGGCCTTCGAAGTCGAGTTTGCCACTGGTCACCGTATAGGCCGGCGTGAGGGCCTCGCCGATGCCACCGAAGAGCCCGCCGAACACGGGCACATGGCCGAGGCTGTTGGCCAGGCCGGTTTCGAACTCCACGTGTTCTACGCCGTGCAATTCCTTCAGGCCGTATTGGCCGCTGCTGTCGTTCAAGAACAACGTGCCATCGTTGAGTTTCACCGCTTCGTAGGAAGATGCGGTGCCTTTGAGGAAGACTTTATCGTTGCCTTCACCGCCGGCGACGATATCGGTACCGGTACTCACGCGGAAACTGTCGTCGCCCTTGAACCCATCCAGGAAGTCATCGCTGCGACCGTCCTGCAGCTTGTCCGAACTGTCGGTGCCCAGCAGGAAGGCCGGTGTGCCGTAGTGGTTGGAGGTGGCGGTCTGTTTGTCGCCGACCCAGGTAAAGCTGCGGCTGATGGCGTCGAGGTTACTGATGATGATGGTGCTGTCGCGTTCGATGTAATCGTAGAACGTCGATTGGGCGATACGCTGGATAGGGTTGATGAAAATGCCTTCCAGGTGCGCGGCCCACCCTGACAGGTTGGCAATCGAGAACGGACCATTGGGCCAGGTAGGCAGCGCGTAGATCGTGTCGAACAGCACGATGTTATCGGTGGTCGAGGTGTAACTGGCGTCACTGCCTTGAAGCGCGTCGATGATTGCGCTACCCACGTCGGTCTCTTGCCCCGTGAGACGGTGGACCACATCGTTTTCAAAACCGAAGTTGAAGATGCCGTCGCTGTTGCTGGACTTGGGCGACTCCATGCCAAAGTAGTCCGAATCCTTGAAAAAACCGTCGGCCAAAGTGTCCTTGCCGATATACATGCTGTTGGTAACGGAGCCACCTTGGCTGTAGCCGGTTACCAGAACATCTTTACCGCTCAGGTTATGGTCGGTGGCGTAATCCTTGATTGAATTGAGCAGGTAGTCATAGCCGTTGATATAAGAGTTATCGATCATCGCCGGCCAACCCAGCAGATCAATTGGCGAGTTGGTGCCGGCAATGGAAAAACCCATTTTGACTAATTGGCCGCTGTCATCGTATTGACCAAACACTCTGGCTTGAGAACCAAAGACGCCGTCGCCGGTAAAACTTCCAGTGATGTCGGTGTGGCTGCTATCAACCTGCAGTTCGCTCGCGCCGATCTCACGCCAGCCCTTGGGCAGCGCGAAGGTGTTGCCCTCGCCCAGCACAAGCCCCGGAATGTTGTAGAGCGCGCCGACGGTCGCGACACCACTGGTGTAAGTGGCGAGGGTCCAGGCATCTGAAATCAGGACGCGGGCATCTTGCCCCTTGTAATCGAATATAGCCATGTCAGTACTCCTTGAGCCCAGCGATCAACACCGAAAGTCAACGGTAATACCTGATGCGTCGGGCTAAACAATATGCATTGAAGTTGTTGTTGTGCATTCTGTTCAGGCTGCTTCGTTGCTTAATATCGAGGTTGACCATTAAGGAAGCTCGTCAACACTAGCCTAGAAGTGCCGCGTTAAAGTGACCGACTATCGGATGACAAGGGTATGTACTTGGGGAGATAGACGACAAAAGCGCCATAAGCGCTGTTTGTCGAACAAGAGGTGAAGTTCTGTGTTGTTCGTGACTGGCGAGTCAAAGAAAATCAAACCCTTATAGCAAGTTGTGAACTGCAATAAGGGCTCAAGAAGTTCAGGTTTCTCTGGAACTCAGGAAGAATAAACCTCAGCACCTTGGCAGACAGGCTGCTTGAACCTGGGTAATTGCTGCCGGGCCAGTTGCGCCTGCACGCCCGCGACGGCTTCAAGCACTCGTTGCGCCCAGTGCTCATCCTGCGGATCGACCACCACCACGCGAAAGCCGTGGTCGTTACCTTCAAGGCGCACACCCTCGGAATCATCCACGTGCAAATCAATGTCGAAGGCCGGCGGAAATTTCGAGGGGGTGTTCGACAGCCCATGCACCGTGAGGGCGTGGTTATGCCGCACGCTGTTTACTACGCCGTCGACACGAATGCCGTACAGCATCAGCCAACGCCTGATGTAGGAAGGCGCCCTGCCCGATGAGGTGTAGACCCAGATACTGCAACCCTGGCGTCGCAGCTCCCGCGTCAGCGAACGGGTACCGATACGCAGCGGCTCTCCCCACCAGCGATGAGCGCAGGCCGGCAGCCAACTGCTCTCGACATCAGCGTGGTCAAGTTGGCAAGCCAGCGTGTCGTCGATATCAAAGGAGATGCGTACACGCGGTCGCTTGGCGGCACGCGTGAGAAACGCCTGCTGGATGGCTTGCACGGCTCGGCTGGCGAGTGTCGGATACCGGCGCATTAATGGCCTCCCTGATAAATAGGCTGTGGTACGTCGCTCAAGAAAAACGCCTTGGGATCCGGGGCCTGTTCCTCCAGGAAGGCGGCGTACTTTTTCTTGATCTTGGGCAATTCATACAACGCCTTGACGCCATGTTTGGCCGAGTTACGGATGACCGAGGAAGGATTGAAGTAACCCTCGGCATTTTCCAGCGTCAGCACGAACGGTGGCAACCCGGCACGCATCAGCAGATAACTGACGATCAGCGAGCCACTGCGGTTGTTGCCTTCGATAAACAACTGGGGCTTGCTGAGAATGCGCACATACACACCGGCCGCACGCTTCCACACCGATTCACTGCGATACGCGCAGTACCAATTGAACAAGTCCTTGATACCGCCTTCAACGTTGTTGAAGAAGTGCTCCTCGGTGGCGGCCAGGTGCTGGGCGTATTCCACGCGGCGCGCCGGGTCGCTACCGCAGAGCACCGTGGCGTTGATCTCCAGCATCAGGTCCAGATGATGAAGGTCAAACAGGTCAACGCCCCGTGCGACATAGTCGTCAACCAGCGCATAGCCTTCAAGCACGTTGTGCAGCACTTCGTCGGTCAAGGGGTCGCGCGGCTCGGTAAATTGCGTGCTGAGCTGGGCAAAGCGGCTCTGCACTTTGCGGAGCGCGCGTTCAATCGCTGACAAATCAAGACGATGCGTTGCAGACATTGGCGTTCCTGGGCTGACGGTGGCGCACGTGTGGTTTCTATCGAACATGGAGTTACTCAGCTGAATTTGCCGCTGATGTAATCCTCGGTCATCTGTTCACGCGGGCTGCCAAAAATCTGCGCGGTCGGGCCCATTTCCACCAGGTAGCCGGTACGCGTGCCCTGGGAAATATCCACCGAGAAAAACGCCGTGGTGTCCGCCACGCGGATCGCCTGCTGCATGTTGTGGGTGACCAGGGCGATGGTGTAATCCTTCTTCAGTTCCACCATCAGTTCCTCTACCCGGCGAGTCGCAATCGGGTCGAGTGCCGAGCAAGGCTCATCGAGCAACAGCACTTCCGGCTCGGTGGCAATCGCACGGGCAATACACAGCCGTTGCTGCTGTCCACCGGAAAGCGACAGGCCGCTGACCTTGAGCTTGTCCTTGACTTCATCCCACAGCGCAGCGCCTTGCAGGGCGTGCTTGACGCGGTCGCCCAGGTCGCCTTTGTAGCGGTTCAAGCGCAGGCCGAAGGCGACGTTGTCGAAGATGCTCATGGAAAACGGGTTCGGCTGCTGGAACACCATACCGATGTAACGGCGCACCACCACCGGGTCTACACCCTTGCCATATACGTCCTGACCCAGGAAATGCACGTGGCCCTCGAAGCGAAAGCCCTTCACCAGGTCGTTCATTCGGTTGAGGCTGCGCAGTACCGTACTTTTGCCGCAGCCGGACGGGCCGATGAAACCGGTGATCTTGTTTTTCTCGATCGGCACATGGCTGTCACGCACTGCCATGAAGTTGCCGTAGAAAATCCTGTCCAGCTTGCAGTCCATGACCACAGGCGATTGGGTAACAAACGGAGCGGCTATTTGCGCAGTTGAGACGTTCAAGATTCAGATGCTCCCGTTCTTAATACTTAGGCTTGCCGAAGATACGGCTCACAATATTCACGACCAGCACGATCATCACCAACACCAACGAGGCCGCCCAGGCGAGCTCCAGCTGGTTGTCGAAGGGCATGCCGGAAAAGTTGTAGATCAACACTGCAAGGGAGGCCGTGGGGTTCATCACCGCCAAGTCGCCGTCGTGGTAGATCCAGTAGTTGCTGAACAGCGCGGTGAACAACAACGGCGCGGTTTCGCCTGCGGCACGTGCCACTGCAAGCATTACGCCGGTGAGGATCGCTGGCAGGCCGGTCGGCAAGATGATCTTCCAGATCACTTGGGAGCGGGTGCAGCCCATGCCATAGGCGGCGTCCTTCATGATCTTGGGCACCATGCGCATCGACTCTTCAGCCGTCAGCACCACGATGGGCAGCATCAGTACCGCCAGGGCCACGCCGCCGGCCGGTGCCGAGTAGGTGCCGGTGGTCATCACCACCAAGGCATAGGCAAACACGCCGGCCAGGATCGAAGGCAAGCCGGTGAGCATCTTGGCGGCAAAGCGTGCAGCGTTGGCCAATTTGCTGTCCGGCCCCAGTTCGGCCAGGAAGATCGCGGCCATGATGCCGACCGGCACCGCAATCGCCGCAGCGATACCGACCATCACAAAGGTGCCGGCCATGGCGTTGCCGAAACCGCCGCCTGTTTCGAAGCCGGTGGGCGGCAGTTCGGTGAACACCTCCAGGCTCAGGCGTGCGCCGCCACGGGTGATCAGCATGTAGAGCACGGAAATCAGCGGCACACTGGCCAGCAGCGCGCCAAACCATACCAATGTGGTCAACACCAGACTGCGCAAGGCGCGGCCTTCGAACTTGCGCTGCAGGCTCGGCACAGCGGTGATAGGGGATGTGAGATTCGTCATCATCGGTTACCCCGTTGGGCGTAGAGCATGATCATGGAACCGATGACATTCACCAGCAGCGTGATGAACATCAAGACGAGAGCGGCGTACATCAATACCTCCACCTCGTTGGGCCCGGCTTCGGGGAAGTTCAGCGCCAACAAGGCTGCCAAGGTATTGGCCGGCGCGAACAGCGAGAGGGAAATGTTGTTGACGTTGCCCACCAGCATCGCCAGCGCCATGGTTTCGCCCAGCGCACGGCCGAGGCCGAGTACCAGGGAGCCGAAAATACCGGTGGCGGCGGATGGCACCATCACCTTGAGAATCGCCTCCCAATGGGTGGTGCCCATGCCGTAGGCGGCCTGCTTGGTCTTCATCGGCACGCTGGTGAGCGCGTCCTGGGATACGGCGGCAATCGTCGGCAGAATCATGATGGCCAACACCAGCGCCGCAGGCAGCAACCCCGGCCCGCTCAGGGACGTGCCGAAAAACGGTATCCAACCCAGTTCGCTGTTCAACCAGGTGGTCAGTGGCCGAATGGCCGGGATCACCACGTAGATGCCCCACAGGCCGTACACCACGCTGGGGATAGCCGCGAGCAGTTCAACGATGGTGCGAAACACAGCCGCCAGCTTGGCCGGCAGAAAATCCTGAGTCAGGAAAATCGCCATGCTGACACCGAAAAAGCCTGCAATCATCAGCGCGATGAAAGCGCTGTAGAGCGTGCCCCAAATGGCCGGCAAGATCCCGTACTTGCCCTGGTTAACGTCCCAGACACTGCCAAAAAGCACATCGAACCCGTGCTTTTCCATGCCCGGCAAGGCCTTGCGTCCCACCTCGAATACCAAGGCTGCGACCAACGCCAGAATCAGTACCACCCCGATTCGCGCGAGCCCACGGAAGGTGCGATCGACCAGGAAGTCTTTGGCCGAGGGAGGTTGGCAGGCAGAATCCCGGTTAACCGGTACGACGAAAGGTTTGTTCATTGGCTAATTCCGGAACAGGGGGGAAACGCCCCCGGCGCGGCAAACAGCCCACACCGAGAGCGGCCTCACGGGTGTTACTGAATGTTGGCGGATGCCTTGCGAACCTGCTCGACCACCGATGGCGGCAGCGGGATGTAGCCCATGGAGTCGGCGATTTTCTGCCCCTCGGTCAGGCTGTACTCAACCATTTCGCGCATGGCCTTGGCCTTGGCAGGGTTGCCGTTGTCCTTGCGGAAAATCATCCAGGTGTAAGAGGTGATCGGGTAAGACTTGGCACCGTCCGGGTCAGGCAACCAGGCCACCAGGCTTTCCGGCATCTTCACTGCGGCCAGGGCCTCGGCGCCGCTTTCGGCGTTCGGCACCACGTACTGGCCGGCCTTGTTCTGCAACTGGGCGAAGTCAACCTTGGCCAGTTTGGCGAAACCGTACTCGATGTAGCCAATCGCGCCTGGGGTCTGGCGTACGGTGGCGGTCACACCATCGTTCTTGGGCGACTTGATGAATTTGTCGCTGGCCGGCCAGTTGACGGTGTTGCCCTCCCCCAGTGCCGTTTTGAATTCAGGGTTGATGGTCGCCAGGTGCTTGGTGAATACCGCCGTGGTGCCGCTGGAGTCTGCGCGCACCACCACGGTGATCGGCGTGTCGGTGAGTTTCAGGTCCGGGTTGGCGGCGACGATCTGTGGGTCGTTCCACTTGGTGATCTTGCCCAGGAAGATGTTGGAGTAAACATCGCGTGGCAGCTTGAGGCCCTTGGGATTGCCCGGCAGGTTATAGGCCAGCACGATTTCACCGGCAGTCATTGGCAGCAACTGCACGCCTTCGGCGACCTTGGCGATGTCTTCGTCTTTCATGGCCGAGTCACTGGCGGCGAAGTCGACGGTTTTATTCAGGAAGTCCTGCACACCTGCGCCGCTGCCCTTGGACTGGTAATCCACGGTGACGCCAGCGGTCTTCTTGCTGAAATCCTTGAACCAGGTGAGGTAGATCGGTGCAGGGAAGCTGGCGCCGGAGCCGGTGAGGCGCACGTTTTCGGCGGCGAAGGTCAAGGAGGAGGCACACAGGGATACCGTAACGGCGAGTGCTGCGGACTTCATCAAGCTTTTCATTAAAAGGAACTCGTTGTGGTGACGGGCTCCCGAACTGTGAAGCAGGGTTGTTACATTTTTATGAAAATTGAATGGCGAGGGGGTGTTTTGTCCCGCTTTGCCGCCACAGCGCTGTATTTTTAGGGCATGGGTTAGTAACAAAATACGACTACAGTGTTGTCATCCCTCTAGCGGTACTGATCTTGCTCCCGTGACGGTCGAAGCTGATCCCATTGAAGCTGCGCCATCCAACTGTGGGAGCTGGCTTGCCTGCGATGACGGTCTGACAGCCAACGCCTATTTACTTGACACCCACAGCTGGATCGCGCGGTGTCAGATAAATAGGTGCCAGGCGCAATGCCGCCATCGCAGGCAAGCCAGCTCCCACATTTGGACCTAGGGGTGTCAGGGAAATAGGCGTTCTACCGCTCCCCCCACGGCTAGCGGCCGCCTTCCATCAGGCTTACTTGCCTTCAGTCAACGCGTTGTAGCTGGTGAACAGGTTGCGGTAGTCCGGAATGTGGTTGGAGAACAACGTCCCCAAGCCCTCGATGTCGTTGCGCCAGTCGCGGTGCAGCTCACAGGCCAGGCCAAACCAGGTCATCAGTTGCGCGCCGTTGGCCGACATGCGGGCCCAGGCGGACTGTTGGGTCAGTTCGTTGAAAGTGCCGGAGGCGTCGGTGACCACAAACACTTCAAAGCCTTCGGCCAGGGCCGACAGCGCCGGGAACGCCACGCACACTTCGGTCACGACGCCGGCAATGATCAATTGCTTCTTGCCGGTGGCCTTGATGGCCTTGACGAAGTCTTCGTTGTCCCAGGCATTGATCTGGCCTGGGCGCGCAATGTACGGCGCATCCGGGAACAGTGCCTTGAGCTCGGGCACCAGCGGGCCATTGGGGCCGGTTTCGAAACTGGTGGTCAGGATCGTCGGCAACTTGAAGTACTTGGCCAGGTCAGCCAGGGCCAGCACGTTGTTCTTGAATTTGTCCGGGTCAATGTCGCGGACCAATGACAGTAAGCCGGCCTGATGGTCGACCAACAGCACAGCGGCGTTGTCTTTGTCCAAGCGAACGTAAGGTGTAGACATCTTCATACTCCTGATAAAAAGGCAGCGCCCAACATGGGCTCGCCGCAAAAGACCCCAGCGTATTTACTTGCGCTGTGAGTCTAGTACTTCGTGGTTGTTTGCCACTTCCTGAGCCTTGATGTAGCTCTCGATGAGAAGCTGATAGTGCGGCACGGCCTGGGTGTAGACGTTGGCCCATCCAAAAAACAGTGGGACCACCTTAAGCATCGCGTTCAGGGTTAGGTAGTGGCTGAAACGGGCCGCTCCATCTCAAAAATGGAACAATGCAGCCGCACGGTGGCAAGGGCACTTGGACGTGGCGGTCGTTACAATGCGATCATCGGCTCCACCCCGTGGGTTTCAGGCACTTGCGCCAATCATGACCGTTCACTTATTTCCAGGCAGGTGCCTTCATGGACATCAAGCAGCTTAAATTCCTGATCGCGCTGGAGCAGACCCGCCATTTCGGTCAGGCCGCCGCGCGCTGCAACATCACCCAGCCCACCCTGTCGATGCGCCTGCGCAACCTGGAGGAGGAACTGGGCCTGGAGCTGGTAACCCGCGGCCAACGCTTCGAAGGTTTCACCCAGGCCGGCGAACGCGTATTGGCCTGGGCCAGGACCCTGCTCGCCGCCCACGACGGCCTGTTCGCCGAAGCCGCTGCGTGCCGCGGCCAGTTGGTCGGTAACCTCCGCCTGGGCCTGGTGCCCCTGAGCGGCTTCAACCCGATCAGCTTTATCCAGGGCTTGTCCCACAGCTTCCCGGAACTCAAGTTCAGCCTCACCTCCATGAGTTCGGACAAAATCATCGAAGCCTTGGGCACCAACCAACTGGACCTGGGCGTGTGCTACCTGGACCACGTCAGCCCCAATTACCTGGAGTTTTTCGAGCTGGGCGAAACCCGCGTCGGCCTGCTGTACGACACCCGCCACTTCCACTTCGAAGGCACACAGATGAGCTGGGAAGAAGCCGCCGAACTGCCCCTTGGGATGATCAGCAATGGCATGCACTACCGAAAATCCATCGACTTGAGTTTCCGCAGCCGCGGTCTCGATCCCCAGCCGATTCTGGAAAGCGACTCCACCTTTCAACTGTTCCAGGCCATCCACGAAGGCTTCTGTTGCGCGATCATGCCGTTGGACAGCGGTCTGGAAAGCCCCATCGAGAACCTGGCGTTTATCCACCTGCCGGATGCCAGCGTCCTTGCGCCCCTGGGCATGGTGATGCGCAAGACCGAACCGCGCTCGGTCATTGCAGAGAAGTGTTTTGCCGAGGCCAGGCAGTTGTTTGCACCCAATACCCAGGCTTAGCCGGCCTGCGTTTGCGGCGCGCACAAAAAAGGCGCTCCGTAGAGCGCCTTTTTACCGCCGATTGTTTTACTGCAAGCTGACCTGACGCAGCTCGGGTTTGGCCTCACCACCAATCATGATGCGTTTTGGCTTGGCCTCTTCAGGCACTTCACGCAGCAGGTCGATGTTGAGCAAACCGTTGGTCAGGGATGCGCCACGTACTTCGATATGGTCGGCCAAGCGGAACGACAACCGGAACGCACGTTGGGCAATGCCCTGGTGCAGGTAAGCGACCTTATCGTCGGTTTCGCGTTTTCCGCCGGAAACCGTCAATACACCCCTCTCGACCTGGATATCCAGATCCTCCTCGGTCAGGCCAGCCACGGCGATCACGATGCGGTACGCGTCGTCACCGTGCTTTTCCACGTTGTGAGGTGGATAGGAATTCGGAGCCTCGCTGCGCAGCGCCGACTCGAACAGGTCATTGAAGCGATCAAAGCCCACCGATTGACGGAACAGTGGGGCCAACGACAGGGTAGTAGCCATTTTAAAATCTCCTGAGTTTCTCCAAGTGATTTAGTACGCGACCCGGATTCGGCATCGCGTGATCAAAAATTTATGGACGCGTAAAAGGAATTCAAGAGGGCTGAAAAAAATTTTCTTGTGCAAGGGGCGATCACCCAAGCCCAAGTGTTATGGCGTGTGCTCTAATCAAAATGCCAGGCGTGCTTTACCCCGTGAGCGCCTGAGACAGCCCTTGAGGTACAAAAAAATGAAAATGACATTCCCGGCCCTGGCATTGGGCATTCTGATCTCCCAAGGGGCCCTGGCCGCTGGAGATGGTACGGCGGCGCTGGGAGGCGGTGTCGGCGGTGTATTGGGCAACGTGGTGGGCCAGCAGCTTGGTGGCTCGACAGGTGCGGCCATCGGCGCCGGCGTGGGGGGCGCAGCCGGGAGTGCAGTGGGTGCGCAGAAGGGCAACAAGACCGAAGCGGCGATTGGCGGAGGTTTGGGCTCGGCAGGCGGTTCGCTGATTGGCAATCGCCTGGGCGGCACCACCGGTTCAACCATCGGCGCCGGCGTGGGTGGCGCAGCCGGTGGCGCGCTGGGTAACAACCTGGCGGATGACGAGAGCGGTCATCGTTCGGGTGGCGGCAAGCACAAAGGCAACAAGCATAAGCACAAGAACAAGCACCACTGATCGCGTGGCACGGCGCTGTTAGCCAACAAACACTGACCTGTGGCGAGGGAGCTTGCTCCCGTTGGGGCGCGAAGCCGCCCCGCTCTTTTGTTCAAAAAGGCTGGGACTGCTACGCAGTCCAACGGGAGCAAGCTCCCTCGCCACAGTTACCGTTTCGTCGCCTTTACATCGGCGTGCTGCTCACCACCCGCAACGCCAACCCTTCATACGCGTCCAACGTAATCGTGAACGCGCCCTCCTCGGTCAAATCGCCTTCCACCCGCTCATTGATGATATCCACCACCGGCCCCGGTGCGATGTTGGGCAGGTGCAGGGTTTCGGTGATCGGCGTGGCGCCAAAGTTCAGCGCAGTGATTTGCGTGCCCTTACCCGCCGGTAGTTCGTGCACCATGATCAGCAAGCCTGGATGCTCGACGTCCGGCACCAGGATCTGGCGGCTGGCGGCGATGTCGTAGGCGCGGCGTACGGCGAGGATTTTTTGCAGTTGGGAGGCAAAGGACTCCGGGTCCTGCAGTTGGCTGTTCAGGCTGCCATACAGGCTTTTGGAGCGCGGCATTTGCCCAGCTGACAGTTCGGCGTCGGGGTTCAGGTCTACCAGATCATAGGCGCCACGGTGAATCCAGCGTGTGTCGCCATCGGCCATCAAATGCGCCACCTCTTCGGCCGCCAACGGCAGCGCGCCCACCAGGTCCCAGCCGGACAAGGCAAACACCCCAGGTTGCATGGCGTTGTACATCACCAGCAGCAAATGGATCTGGCGAATCTGCTGGATATCCGCCGGGGTGATCGCCTCCAGGTCACGAATACCCAGGGCTGCGGTGATGATGCTGGCGGTGGTGCAGGACACGCCGTTGGTCACGAACTTGAGGTTATACGGCGCATGCTCACCGGTCAGGCGTTCGTACATCTGTTCGCGGATATGCTCGCGCAGGATGTTGCCGGGGAAGGTCTGGCCCTGGAACAGGAAGCTGTCATGGGCGTGCAGCGTCCAGAAGTGCACCAGCTCCAGGGTCAGTTCATCGTGGTTCTGTAGCGCGTGAATCAGCGAGCCGGGGTCGATGCCGAGGCTGTGCATCTGGCGCAGCATCAGACGCAGGAACTCGGTGTCGCCCATCAGCAATGCATGCTGGTAGGCCGGCCGGGTGATGAAGTCATAAGACAGGTCAGCGCCGCCGTGGGACATGGACGCGATGTCGTCCACGGTGAGGTTGAGTTCCTGAAAACTGAACCCGCCCGCCTTGCGAATGGCGCCGCCGAGTAACTGATTGCCGGTGATCGACAGCGGATGGCTTTCGGACCAGGCCGTGCCATCGAGCTTGCGCTCCACGCCGAGAAAGCCATTGGCATCCAGGCGCAGGATTTTCGCGCCCATCACATCAATGGCGTGCAGCGCATCACCGATGATCATCTGCTGCGCAGCAAACGAAGGGTCGAGCCAGTTGAGCGACGGCTGGCCTTCCTTGAAGTAATGCAGGTACACCCAGCGCCGCGGCTTGCCATCTACGCCGAGCACCACCGGGGTGGCGCTCCAGTCGGTTTCTTTGACGCCGGGCTCGAAGAAAATCACCCGCTGCAATTGGCCGACGATGTAGTGCTTGTCGCGCAGTGCGTCTACCTGGGAGGGGCTGAGGTTTTGTGCATCGCGTCCGGCAGCCACGTCGGGCAGCAACGGCCAGTCTTCCTCGCGGATTTCGACCATGTGGTACAGGCCGGGATAGTCCTCATAGGCCATTTCTGCCAGGCGAAAGTCCGCGCCCTTGCCGGTGTGCGACGGGATCACATCGTCGATGATCACCGCATTGTGCGCGGCAGCCATGCGCGTCAAGGCCTGCAATTGTGCCTCGGTGCCCAGTTGCGGGTCGATGTCGAAGCTGATGCGGTCGAAATTGCCGTCGATGGTCGGGGTGTGCTCGGTGCCAGACAAACCACCGGACTTCTTCAGCGGGCCGTTGTGAATGCCCTGGATGCCGATCTTCGACAGGGTATGCCACAGGGTTTCGTCCCCCAGCGCCTCCAGCACGGTGCCGCCTTCGCGGGTGACAATCGACGCGGGGTAGGCCGTGAACCACACCGACGACAAGGCCGAAGCGTCACGCGGCCGGGTCTGTGCATAAGGCTGCTGCCACAGGCGGCCTTGCCCCGAATACAGCTTGGCCCGCTGCCGCGCTGCGTGGAGCATGGAATGTTGCACCAGCCAGTTCACATGATCGTTGTTCGCCGCGGTCATAAGCTCGGTACCTGTCGTGGTGAAAAGGGTCGGTGTAAGCATATGAGGGGCGTGGGCGGCATTCGTTGCATCGACTTGACTTCATCCAAATGTGGGAGGGTGCCTGCCCCCGATGGCGGTGGATCAGATAAAAATATCCTGACTGACACACTGCTATCGGGGGCAAGCCCCCTCCCACATTAGATTTTCATCTGGCCCGCCGCCTTGCGTCGCTTGCCGGTACTGCCTCGGGGTGAACCCGGTTGAAGATTTGAACTGCCGGGTAAACGCGCTGTGATCGGTGTAGCCGCATTGCAGCGCCACCTCGGTAATCGGCAGCTCGGTATGCAACAACCGCCGGGCGTGTTCCAGCCGGACTTTCTGGATCATTTGCCGGGGGGTGAGGTGAAAGACGCGCTTGCAGTAGCGCTCCAGTTGCGCCACGGAAATCCCGGCGATGCGGGTCAATTCCCCCAGGGTGACGCGGCGGTTGAAGTGGCTGCGGATGTGTTCGTCCACCGCCGCCAGGCGCTGATAGGCCGGGTGGGTTTCGCTGGCAGACTGCAAGTCCACCGAAATTCCGGCCAGGCCAATGATCGCGCCGAGTTGGTTGTACAGCGGCCACTTGTGGGTCAGGCACCAGCCGGGTTCGCGGGTGCCGTAGAGGTGCAATTCGAGTTGATCTTCCAACACCAGGCCCTGCCTCAGCACACGACGGTCCTGTTCGGTATAGCCGGGGCCCAATTGTGCGGGAAACACTTCGGCGCTGGTCTTGCCCAGCAGCGGTTGCAGGTGCTTGAGGCCGCAGCGTTGCACCAGGGTGCGGTTGGCGAGCACGTAGCGAGCGTCGATGTCCTTGATGAAAATCGCGGCGTTGGGCAGTACATCAAGCATCGGCAGCAACTGCTCTACCCCGCTCAATAGCTGCTCGATGTTGTGGGGTCGGCTGCCCTGGAAAAGGCTCGCGAACGCGCTCTGCAACATGACTTTATCTGCCCTTTTATTCGTCGACAGCCAGCAGATTGCGCCATGGAACGAGCGCTGTCGAGCGCGGCAAATTGTGCTGAATTCGTCATCCATCCCTGCGCAAAACATCAATCGTCAGCCTGCCTGATGGGTTCAGGATAGCGCCACTGCATGCCTATCCAATAACTCACAAGAAGGCGCCGCTATGTCAGGCCAAGGCAAGTTCAAGAAACAGCTGTCACTGATGGACCTCACCTTTATCGGGTTGGGAGCCATCTTCGGATCGGGTTGGTTGTTCGCCGCCAGTCACGTGTCTGCCATCGCAGGCCCGGCGGGGATTTTTTCCTGGCTGCTGGGCGGTTTCGCCGTGCTGTTGCTGGGCATTGTCTACTGCGAACTGGGCGCCGCCCTACCCCGCGCTGGCGGCGTGGTGCGCTACCCGGTGTATTCCCATGGCCCGCTGCTGGGCTACCTGATGGGCTTTATCACGCTGATCGCGTTTTCCAGCCTGGTGGCGATTGAAGTGGTCGCCTCGCGTCAATATGCGGCAGCCTGGTTTCCAGAGCTGACCAAGGCCGGCTCCAGCGACCCCACCACCCTGGGCTGGCTGGTGCAATTTGCCTTGCTGTGCCTGTTCTTTGTGCTCAATTACCGCAGCGTGAAGACCTTTGCCATCGCCAATAACTTGGTGAGCGTATTCAAGTTCATCGTGCCGTTGCTGGTGATCGGCGTGCTGTTCACCTTCTTCAAGCCGGAGAACTTCCAGGTGCATGGCTTTGCACCGTTCGGCTTGTCGGGCATCGAGATGGCCGTGTCGGCAGGCGGGGTGATCTTTGCCTACCTGGGCCTGACGCCGATCATTTCGGTGGCCAGCGAAGTGAAAAACCCACAGCGCACCATCCCCATCGCCTTGATCCTCTCGGTATTGTTGTCTACGGCCATCTATGTGCTGCTGCAAACCGCGTTCCTCGGCGGCGTACCTACCGAAATGCTCGCCAATGGCTGGGCCGGCATCAGCAAGGAACTGGCCCTGCCCTATCGCGATATCGCCCTGGCGCTGGGCGTGGGCTGGCTGGCCTACCTGGTGGTGGCCGATGCAGTGATCTCCCCCAGCGGCTGCGGCAACATCTACATGAACGCCACCCCGCGCGTGGTGTATGGATGGGCGCAGACCGGCACCTTTTTCAAGATATTCACGCGCATCGATGAGAAGTCCGGCATCCCGCGCCCGGCGCTGTGGCTGACCTTTGGCCTGTCGGTGTTCTGGACCTTGCCGTTCCCGTCCTGGGAAGCGCTGATCAACGTGGTGTCCGCCGCCCTGATCCTCAGTTATGCCGTGGCCCCGGTGACAGTCGCCGCCCTGCGCCGCAATGCACCGGACATGGCGCGCCCGTTTCGGGTCAAGGGCATGGCGGTGCTGGGCCCGCTGTCATTCATCATCGCTGCGTTGATCGTGTACTGGTCGGGCTGGAACACCGTGTCCTGGCTGCTGGGCCTGCAAATTCTAATGTTTGCGGTGTACCTGCTGTGCGCGCGCTGGGTGCCGACCGCGCACCTGAACCTCAAGCAACAAGTACGCTCCTCGGCCTGGCTGATCGGCTTCTACGCCGTGACCATCCTGCTCTCCAAACTCGGCAGCTTTGGCGGTATCGGGGTGATCAGCCACCCGTTTGACACCCTGGTGGTGGCGGCCTGCGCCCTGGGCATTTACTACTGGGGCGCCGCCACCGGCGTACCCGCCCACTGGGTACGCCTGGAGCAGGAAGAGGACGAAAGCGAAGCCGTCAGCGACGCGCACTACAGCGCCCCACTATCCCCGACTACCCACTGATGGAGCGCCTTATGAAACGGCTGCATGTGATTGACTCACACACCGGCGGTGAACCTACACGCCTGGTCATGAGCGGCTTTCCCGAACTGGTCGGTGCCTCGATCGCCGAGCAACTGGAGCACCTGCGCACCCACCACGATCAATGGCGCCGCGCCTGCCTGCTGGAGCCACGGGGCAACGATGTACTGGTAGGCGCGCTGTACTGTGCGCCAGTCACGCCGGGGGCGACCTGCGGGGTGATCTTCTTCAACAACGCCGGCTACCTCGGCATGTGCGGCCACGGCACCATCGGCCTGGTTGCCTCGCTGCACCACCTGGGGCTGATCCAACCGGGCGTGCACAGCCTTGACACGCCGGTCGGCCCGGTCGCGGCCACCTTGCACGACGACGGCAGCGTGACCCTGCGCAATGTACCCGCTTACCGCTACCGCAAGCAGGTGCCGGTTGAAGTGCCTGGGCATGGCGTGGTGCTGGGCGACATCGCCTGGGGCGGCAACTGGTTCTTCCTGGTGTCGGACCACGGCCATGAGTTGCAGATGGACAACGTGGAGGCCCTGACCGACTACACCTGGGCCATGCTCAAAGCCCTCGAAGCCCAAGGCATCCGTGGCGCAGACGGTGCGCTGATCGACCATATCGAACTGTTCGCCGACGACGCCCACGCCGACAGCCGCAACTTCGTAATGTGCCCCGGCAAAGCCTATGACCGCTCCCCCTGCGGCACCGGCACCAGCGCCAAGCTCGCCTGCCTGGCCGCCGACGCAAAACTGGCCGCCGGAGAACCCTGGGTACAAGCCAGCATCACCGGCAGCCAGTTCCTAGGCCGCTATGAATGGGACGGCGAACGCGTACGCCCATTCATCACCGGCCGCGCCTACATGACCGCCGACAGCACTTTGCTGATCGACGAACAAGACCCGTTTGCCTGGGGCATCTGAGCCCATTATTCATTCAACTGAAACCGGAGTTAGCACCATGAGCGACAACATCTTCACCGGCTGCATGCCCGCCCTGATGACCCCTTGCACCGCCGAGCGCCAACCGGACTTCGACGCACTGGTGGCCAAGGGCCGCGAGCTGATCGATATCGGCATGAGTGCCGTGGTGTATTGCGGTTCCATGGGCGACTGGCCGCTGCTCACCGAGGCCCAGCGCCAGGAAGGCGTGGCGCGCCTGGTGGCTGCGGGTGTGCCGACCATCGTCGGTACGGGGGCGGTGAACAGCCGTGAAGCCGTATCCCACGCAGCCCATGCCGCCAAAGTCGGCGCCGATGGTTTGATGGTGATTCCCCGCGTGCTGTCCCGAGGGGCTTCGGTCACTGCGCAAAAGGCCCACTTTGCAGCAATCCTCAACGCCGCCCCCAACCTGCCGGCGGTGATCTACAACAGCCCCTACTATGGTTTCGCCACCCGCGCCGACCTGTTCTTCGAACTGCGCCGCGAACACCCGAACCTGATCGGCTTCAAGGAGTTCGGCGGCGCCGCCGACCTGCGCTACGCCGCCGAAAACATCACCTCCCAGGATGATGATGTGACCCTGATGGTCGGCGTCGACACCCAGGTGGTACACGGCTTCGTCAACTGCAACGCCACCGGCGCTATCACCGGCATCGGCAATGCACTGCCCCGCGAGGTGCTGCAACTGGTGGCCCTGAGCAAAAAGGCCGCCAAGGGCGATGCCAAGGCGCGTCGCCAGGCCCGCGAACTGGAAGCTGCACTGGCGGTGTTGTCATCGTTCGACGAGGGCTGCGACCTGGTGCTGTATTACAAGCATTTGATGGTGCTCAACGGCAACCAGGGTTACGCCCTGCACTTCAACGAAACCGACGAGCTCAGCGCTGCCCAGCGCCGGTATGCCGAGCAGCAGTACGCGCTGTTCCGCCAGTGGTATGCCAACTGGTCGGCCGAACAGAACGTCGTTTGATTTTGTGTAGGAGCGAGCTTGCTGTGGCGAGGGAGCTTGCTCCCGCTGACTGCGCAGCAGTCTCCGGCTTTTATTGGGGGCGCTTCGCACCCCAGCGCAAGCAAGCTTGCTCGCCACATAAGCTCGCTCCTACAACACCTCTTTTGTTTACCAGGATTTCACCATGACTCTGACAGGCAAGATGCTGATCGGTCAGCAATCGGTTTGCGGCCATCGCGATGCGATCCGGGCGATCAACCCCGCTACCAACACCCCACTGGAACCCGCCTACGCTTGCGGGGATGAGCAGCACGTCGACCAGGCCTGCGCACTGGCGTGGGCCGCGTTCGACGCTTACCGCGAAACCACCTTGGCAGATCGCGCCGCGTTGCTTGAAACCATCGCCAGCCACATCGAAGCCTTGGGCGATGAGTTGATCGAACGCGCCTGCGCCGAAACCGGGTTGCCTCGCGCACGCATTGAAGGTGAACGCGGCCGTACCTGCGGGCAACTGCGCGCTTTTGCCCGCACCGTGCGCCTGGGCGAATGGCTCGACGTGCGCGTCGATACCGCACAGCCCCAGCGCCAACCCCTGCCCCGTGCCGACCTGCGCCAGCGCCATATCGCCCTGGGCCCGGTAGCCGTGTTCGGTGCCAGCAACTTCCCCCTGGCCTTCTCCGTGGCGGGCGGCGATACCGCATCGGCCCTTGCCGCCGGTTGCCCGGTGATCGTCAAGGCGCATAACGCGCACCCCGGCACCAGCGAGCTGGTGGGCCGCGCCATCGCCCGGGCGGTCAAAGATTGTGGCTTGCCGGAGGGTGTGTTTTCACTGCTCTATGGTGCGGGTAACGAGATGGGTATCGCATTGGTGCGCGACCCGCGCATCCGGGCTGTGGGCTTCACGGGGTCGCGCAGTGGCGGTATTGCCCTGTGCCAAGCGGCGCAGGCACGCCCGGAGCCGATCCCAGTGTACGCAGAAATGAGCTCGATCAACCCGGTGTACCTGTTTCCTGCTGCGCTTGAAGCTCGGAGCGAAGCCTTGGCCGAAGGATTCGTCGCGTCGCTGACCCAAGGCGCCGGCCAGTTCTGTACCAACCCTGGCCTGATGATTGCCCTGCAAGGCGCCGCTCTGGACCGTTTTATTCAGTCTGCCAGTGAGCGGCTCTCGCGTTGCCCGTCCCAGACCATGCTCACACCGGGCATCTTCAGCGCTTACGAAACCGGCCTGAAGACCCTGGCCCAGCACGCTCACATCGCCGCCAAGGGCTTGCCAGCGACCGGGCCGAACCAGGGCCAGGCCCATCTGTTCGTGACCCAGGCCGAGGCGTTCCTGAACAATCAACACCTGCAAGCCGAAGTATTCGGCGCCGCCTCGCTGGTGGTGCAGTGCCGTGATGTCGAGCAAATGCGCCAGGTGTCCGAGCACCTGGAAGGTCAACTCACCGCCACCCTGCACATCGATGACGACGACCTGCCACAGGCGCGGGCATTGCTGCCGGTGCTGGAGCGCAAGGCTGGGCGCCTGCTGGTGAACGGCTGGCCGACTGGCGTAGAAGTGTGCGACGCCATGGTGCATGGCGGGCCCTTTCCGGCGACTTCGGATGCGCGCAGTACGTCGGTGGGCACGGCGGCGATTTTGCGGTTCCTGCGCCCGGTGTGTTACCAGGACTTCCCGGACACCTTACTTCCCACCGCGCTGCAGCACGACAACCCGCTGCGGTTGCGGCGCCTGCTCGACGGCCAGCGAGAAGCATAATCATGGCCGATCCCAAGCAAGCAGACCTCGTGGTGGTCGGCGCCGGCATTATCGGCGTCGCCTGCGCCTTGCAGTTGGCACGCCAAGGCCGGCGAGTCGTCGTGGTAGACGCGCAGGCACCCGGCATGGGCGCCTCCTACGGCAACGCCGGCCACCTGGCGACGGAACAGGTGTTTCCCATCGCCGACCTGTCGATCCTCAAGCGCTTGCCCGCCATGCTCCTGGACCCCATGGGCCCGCTGCGCCTGGACTGGACCTACCTGCCCCGCGCCCTGCCCTGGTTTATCCGCCTGTTGCTCAACCTGCGGCCAGCGCGTTACCAGCGCACCGTGGCAGGCCTTCGCGCGCTGAACGAAGGCAGCCTGGGCGCATGGCAGCGCTTGCTGCAATCGATGGGTCAAACGCAATTGCTGCGTGAAGAAGGTTCGCTATTGGTGTATGAGCGCGCCGAATCCCGCGCTGCACTGGATGCAGTGCAGCACCGCATGACCCAGCAAGGTGTCGCAGTGGACTTCTGGAGCGGCGATGCGGTGCGCAAGGCTGCGCCGCAACTGAGCGACGCTATACAAGGCGGGTTGTTCTTCCCCGCTACCGGACACTTTCTGGACCCGTACACGGTGGTTGGCGAACTGGTGAACGCGGCCAAGGCTGAGGGGGTGCAATTTCTTCAGCAGCGCGTTCTGGACGGACGCCTGGAGGGTAGTGGCGTTTCCCTGATGACCGACCAAGGCGTACTGACAGCGCAGCAAGTGCTGATTGCCTGCGGTGCCCACTCGGCCAAACTCACCGCAGCTCTCACCGGCAAACAAGTGCCGCTGGACACCGAACGCGGTTACCACCTGATGCTGCCCCACGAACAACAGCGCCTGCCCTTCGCGGTCACTTCACTGGAGCGCAAATTCATCATGACGCCCATGACCGGCGGCCTGCGCCTGGCCGGCACGGTCGAATTCGCCGGCCTCGACCGCCCAGCCAATATGCAACGGGCCTGGCAGTTGCACCGGTTGAGCAAAGGGCTGTTCCAACACGACTTGAGCGACAGCGAAGCCACGCCCTGGATGGGGTTTCGCCCTTCCCTGCCCGACTCGCTGCCGATCATTGACCGGGTGTGCGAGGGCAAAGTGCTGCTTGCATTTGGTCACCAGCATTTGGGACTGACACAAGCGGCGGTGACGGCCGAGAGGGTTGGGCAGCTTGCCGCGGGTGAGCGGGTGCCAGAACTACAGCCTTATCGGCTGGATCGTTTCTGAACCTTACTGTGGTAGGCGCGAAGTGCTGAATAACGCATCAGCCGTTTCTTGGATTTCATCGCGCATCCATAGCTTGTTCAACCAACCGACAGGGATAGCCTGGACGCCGTAATACGCCCCCGCCAGTTGCCCAACGATTGCGGCAGTAGTGTCTGCGTCATCCCCAAGGTTGGCGGCGGCCAGTATCGCTTCAGCAAAGTTGGAGGTCTGATCGAAACACCAGAATGCGGCCTCCAGCGAAGCCACCGCATAACCTGAGCCAACGATTTGAGCAGAGGTTTTATCGCGATAGTCGCCAGAGGCGATAGCCTTGACCTTAGGAGCCGACAGCGCGGTGTGGGAAAAACTCAGCACCTGTTTCTTTGGCACGCCGCTCAGGGCATTGCTGATAGCCTCGGCCAGCAGCAGGCAGCACTCGATAGCCTCATGCGCGGCATGCGTAGTTCGCGAGCTTTGCTCGGCAAACAGGTGGATGTCCGCCCTATCTGGAAAGTAAAACAACACGACAGGTGCGAGACGCATCATTGAACCATTGCCGGCCGAATACGGATGCGTTGAGCCCGCAAAAGCGTTGCCACTTTGCTGAAATTGCTCCAACGCTTCGCGAACCGTCATGCCGATATCAAAGCACTCTCCGGTAGAACTCAAGTAACCCCACTTCCACCAATTCAGATAACGTCCCATCTGGTCCATCGCGTCAAAACCGCCTTTGCGCAACAGGCTTTCGGCCAGACACAGAGCCATGGAGGTATCGTCAGTCCATTGGCCAGGCTTGAGGCTAAACGGTCCGCCGCCTAGCATATCCGTCACGGGAGAAAAGCTGCCGCGGGGCATGAATTCAACCGTCGTCCCTACCGCATCGCCACACGCCAGCCCAAGTAGGCTGCCGCGATAACGATCCAAAAGCGTGATATCCATTGCCACTCCTTTTGAAAATCTTTCTAAGCCCGCCAGGCTACTTGACCAACCGCTTCTCCTTGGAGGGGCGATAGCCGAAATACGCGCTGTAGCATTTGCTGAAATGGCTCGGCGAGACAAACCCGCACGCCACCAGCACATCCACCTGTGACAACTCGGTGTGCTGCAACAGGCGTCGCGCTTCAGTGACGCGCAGTTCCATGTAGTAGCGTTGCGGCGTGGTGCCCAGCTGTTCTTTGAACAGACGCTCCAGCTGACGGCGGGAACGGCCGGCGTAGACGGCGAGTTGATCGAGTTCCAGGGGTTCTTCGAGGTTGGCGTCCATCAACTTCACCACCTCGCGCAGCGGCGCGCTGACACACATGTTTTCGGTGGGTTTGATGCGGCGGTAGCGCGATTCTTCGAACGCCAGAATATCTTCGATGCCTTCGACCAAGGCTTTGCCATGCAGGCTCTTGATCCAGTCCAGGGCCATATGGAAAGCCCCCGAGGGGCTGGACGCGGTGAGGCGGTCGCGGTCGATCACATAGGGTTCGCTGGTGACCTGCGCCGCCTTGGACACTTCGGCCAGTGCCGGCCGATGTTCGGGATGGATGGCGCAGCGGTAACCCTGCAACAGCCCCGCACGCCCGAGGAACCACGAGCCGTTCCACAAACCGGCGAGGCGCACGCCCGCTTCACCCGCACTGCGCAGCCATTGGATAAATGGCTCGCTGGCCTTGAGTTCGGTGCGAAAACCACCGCAGATCACCAACAGGTCCAAGTCCTGCAAGCTCGCCAGCATCAGGTTCGCATCCGGGCGAATGATCAGGCCCAAGTCGCTGATGACTTCGCCCTCGCCCCACCCGAAAGTGCGCGTAGCGAACAGATCAGGGCGCAACAGGTTGGCGGTCACCAGCGTGTCGAGGGTCTGGGTAAAGGCCGGCAAGGAGAAGTGTTCGAGCAGCAAAAAACCGACACGGGTGACCGACGTCGATTGCTGGGGATTATCACTGAGGTAGCGCAGGTTCTTGCCTTGCATGCCACCGCTGAACTGGCGTCTTTCCATCGAGGGTCGGCCCACGCTTATTGTTGTGCAGTGGGGGCTATCTTAGGGGCAAATGCAGTGCCTGTCTCAGGTGACGCTCGAGGCTGGCAGCGGCCATTGCACTGATCTTGATAAAAACTGTTCGCTTGAAAAGCCACGGCCCAGGCGCTGCGCGGTGATCTGATACGGTTTTTTCTTTTCGATCTGCGCCTGTATTGAAAACCGCTTGAGGCGGACAATAGCCCCATCCCGACACTCCTGTCGTCCCCTTCCCCTCGGAGGCCTTATGACCAAGATGGCAATTTTCCTGTTCGGCTTTTTGGTATTGACCATTGGCATCGGCATGTTGGCGACCATCTCGCCGGTCTAATCCCGCATCGTGGCGAGGGAGCTTGCTCCCGTGACGGCCTGCCAACCGACGGTGATCTACCTGACGCCCCGAGACCTAAATGTGGGAGCTGGCTTGCCTGCGATGACGGCCTGACGGTCAACTCAGTTGGACCGTGTACATATCCATTCCTGCGGTAGCGGCCACTTAGGGTTCCGCTTTTACAGCGGCTCACTTTTGATTCCGGCCAGCGTGGTTTGACGGGGCGCCTAAGATCAAAAGCAGATCAAGAGCGACTCGCTTCGCATCGTGGTTACCGTCGGCTGCTACGGGTGCTTTGCAAAGCTGTGTAGATACCTATGGTCATCGCAGGCAAGCCAGCTCCCACATTGGATCGCGGCGCGTCAGTTATATCTGTGTCGGCTGCCAGGCCGTCGCGGGAGCAAGCTCCCTCGCCACAGATTTAGCGTCGTGCCGAAGTTATGTAGATACCTATGCTGCGATGACGGCCTGACAATCAACGCGTTACCTACGCCACCTCAGCCCACAAACAGCATCGGATACAGCGACAGCACCAACAGCCCGGCCATGGACCAGTTGAACAACCGCAACCAGCGCGGCTTACGCAGCAAGTTGCGCAAGCCGCTGCCACACCCCACCCATACACACACGCTCGGCAAATTGACCACCGCAAACACCAGGGCGATCACCAGCACATTGGTGACATAACCCTCGGCCGGCGTGTAGGTAGTGATCGCCCCCAGCGCCATGATCCACGCCTTGGGGTTGACCCACTGGAAGGCCGCCGCACCGAGGAAGGTCATCGGCTTGCCATGTTCATCCGGGTTATCAGACATGCCGCCGGCATTGGCAATCTTCCACGCCAGATACAACAAATACGCGGCGCCGACATAACGCAACAGCGTGTAGGCCCACGGGAACAGCTTGAACACCTCGCCCAAGCCAATCCCCACACAAATCACCAACAGCATGAAGCCGATGCTGATCCCCAGCGCATGGGGCATCGAACGGCGAAAGCCGAAATTCACGCCTGAGGCCAGCAACATGGTGTTGTTGGGCCCAGGGGTGATCGAAGAGACAAAAGCGAACAGCACGAAAGCTGATAACAGGCTGGTAGACATGATCATGGCGCGGCATCCAAGCGGGGGTGATGTGCCTGCGACAGTAGGGGGTTATGGCGCGCTGCGCCCCGTACAGCTAGGGATGGATCGAGGCATACACTTGCAAAGCCTTCATCGAGAAGTAGCGCTTACCGAGGCGCATCGGGAACCGGTGTGGGAACCTGCCATGCCGGTTTTTTGCCTTCCTGACTGTCGAAAATACGCCGAGCCTTGCGAAAGTCCTCCACGTTTTCCACCACCCAGGTCCAGATAGGCGACATGCGAATCAAAAGCTCCCTGCCCAGCGGCGTCAGCTCGTACTCGACGCGGGGAGGAATTTCACCGAACTCGCGCCGAACCAACAAACCATCGCGCTCCATGGCACGAAGCGTCTTGGTCAACATGCGCTGAGTCACACCCGTCATCTGTCGTTTTATCTCGGCATGACGCATTGCACCGTACACACCCAGGGCATGCAGGATGCCCAATGCCCAGCGGCTACCGGCATGAGCAAGGACTTCACGCCTGACGCCATCGTCCTCCTCCCTGAGCGACTGGCAGATAACTTCTGCCTGGCTGAGCGTTTCCTGATCGGTCATTTCTACCCCTGGTATCACACGTGTGCCTTCTTATGAGCGCTGCCGAATCGTGCCAGCATGGGCTCATCTTATCGCCAACAGGTCTGCGGAGAAATCATGCCTGAAATGACCCCACTTCCCCCTCAATCGATCCTCGTTCTAGGTGCCGGCGAACTCGGCCTGCCGGTTTTGCGCAACCTGGCGCGGGAGGCCAAACGCGCGCCCGGTTCCACCATCAGCGTATTACTCAGGGAATCGACCATCAACACTCAAGCGCCCGAGAAAAAGGCAGACATCGATGAGCTGCGCAGCCTGGGCATCCAGATGGTCGCCGCAGATCTGGTGAACGACTCAATCGATCAACTTGCCAAGGTCTTCGCACGCTTCGATACCGTGATCGGCTGCGCGGGCATGATCGCGGGCCGAGAAACCCCGATGAAGCTGGCAACCGCCGCACTCAAATCCGGCGTGAAGCGCTACTTCCCCTGGCAGTTTGGCGTGGATTTCGAAGTGATTGGCCGGGGCAGCCCCCAGGATCTGTTCGATGCCCAACTGGATGTGCGTGAGTTGCTGCGCGCCCAGGACAACACTGAATGGGTCATCATCTCGACAGGCATGTTCACCAGCTTCCTGTTCGAGCCGGTGTTCGAGGTCGTCGACTTCGACAACAACACAGTGAACGCCCTGGGCAGCCTCGAGAACAGCGTGACGCTCACGACACCGGACGACATCGGTACGCTGACAGCGCAAATCGTGTTCTTCGAACCGCGCATGCGCAATCAGATTGTCTATCTCGCCGGCGACACCGTCACGTATGGGCAGGTTGCGAGCATGCTGGAACGCGTTCTGGATCGCCCGTTCAAACGCAACGTGTGGACGGTTGACTATCTCATGCAGGCACTGGAAAAAGACCCCACGCACCACATCAAGAAGTACCGTGCTGTATTCGCACAAGGCAAAGGTGTGGCCTGGCCTAAGGCGGCCACGTTCAACGAGCAACAATCGATTCCTGTCACCACTGCTGAGCAGTGGGCTCGGGAAAACCTTGCAGTCCATTGAAAACCGGATGCTGAAGCCAGCCGTAAAGGCTGGCACGGGTGAAGGGACAGTCAGCGGCTCTGAGCTTCACGCTGCTGGCCAGAAACATGTTGTTTTTTTACATGCCTACGCGACTTTAGCTCGTATTGATGGTGAATAAACCAGGCGATCAACAATAACCCAGTGACGCCAAAAACCAAGACCAACAGCTCTAGTTGCGGATTCCACGCCATCCGGCCACCCAGTCCGCTCTCATCTGGCCAGGCATTCCACGGCCATCTGGCCACCTGTTCCACGGCCATCCGGCCGGGCAGTCGGAGCGCAGCGACGCAGGGGTTGCATT